>CAYUZM010000684.1:0-4066 GCA_964449665.1 uncultured Solibacteraceae bacterium | reverse complement strand
CCTCGCCCTCCTCGCGCCGGCGGCTGCCCGTTCAGATCTACGCCCGCCTGCAACTGCAGGTTCACGGCGTCGGCCACCTGCCCGGCCAGGAAATTCAAATCCGTCGACAGCCCAGAAAGCACGTCGCGCTGGAACTCGAGCAACGCCCGCAATTTCCCGCCGCCTATCTGCCCCGTGACATCCTTGCCGTTCACATCGAGCAACGCCGGTTCGCCCGTCGACAAGTCGGTCGAAACCGGATACGAGTTCTCGCCCATCACCAGCGCCGTCTGCCCGCCCAGCAACACCGTGTAGGTTCCATCGCCCTGGCGCACCACGTTGAAGTCCACAATGCTCGCCAGTTCTTCAAACGCCGCGTGCACCTGCGCGTCCAGCCCTGGGTCGGCCAGCTTACGCGAATCCGACCGGAATTCCACGTTCAGGTTTCGCAACACCTGCCCGATCCGGTTGATCGTATTCACCGACTGCGTCAACTCGCTGCCCGTGTTCGTCGCCGCGTTGGCCAGCGCCTGCGCCGTGAAATTGAAGGCGTGCGCCACGTCGCGCGCGCGCGTCAACACGTTCTGCCGCGCCGGCAAATCGTTCGGCGTCACCGAGAGCTGCGAAAACGCCTGCTGCAACCCGTCCATCGCCCCCGAAATCCCCGACGAGGCGCCAATGTCGAAAATCGGTTCGGCCTGCTCCAGGTTGAATGCCTGCTGCGAATGATAGCCCTCGCGCTGCAACTGCAGCCGCACGCTCTGCTCCAGATACGCCTTGCGCGAGTTCAACAGGTCGCCCGCCGTCACCCCGCCCGGCAGGCCCTGTTCGGGCACCATCCGCGAGGCGATCAACGTCAGTCCTTGCCGCGCGAAGCCCGGTGTCTGCGCGTTTGTGATGTTGTTACTCGCCACCCCCAACGCCGACTCGAACACCTTCAACGAGCCCGCGGAGCTATTGATCGTCGCAAATAGATTTCCCATGGCCTATCCCGTACACTCCCACGAACTCGCCACCGGATGCGGCGTCAGTCCCTCCGCCGTGTAGCCGGATTCGATCGCCTGCATATGACGCGCCAGCCCCATCCGCCCCCGCGCCGCGTGATCGATCAGCAATCCCACCTCCCGCAAGCGCTGCCGCAGCTCCGCCAGCTCGTCTACACTTAAGTGGGACGCCTGAGCGTCCCACTGAGAACGAACCCTCTCCAGCCGCGCCGCCACGTTTCCCATCGCCTCGGCCGTGGCCGGCAACGCGGCCCGGGCGGACTCTTCAAGAATGGCGAGAAAACTCTCCGGCATGCGCATCGGCTCCCGCTACAACGTCGTAATATCGTCCACAATCCCGCGCGCAATGTCGGCCGGATTGGGATTGTATTCGCCCGAAGCAACCTGCTGCTCCAAACGGTTCAAATAGGCGGCCCGCTCCGGCGTATCGTCGGTTTGTGTCCGCAAGAGCTGGCTCAATCCGGAAAGTTGCGCCGAATCGGTCGCCGCGCCTGCGGCCGCCGCCCGGCTCTTTACGCCCTCCCCTTCCGGTGCCGCGATCTTCTCGGTCTGCTGCGTCTGCGCCGCCTTCGATAGCTCGGCGCGATCCTGCGGCGCGGGAATCCCGCTCAACTGCGCCGCATTCGGGTTCGGTTGGTCAATCTTCATTGCAGTCCTTTCCAATGACAGCGCTCTTTGCCGGCGGCTCTTTCCCGCCGATCCTTACCGGCGGTATTCCGCCGCCCGCTGCCCGCAGTCTGCCCGCCTTGCTTTCTGCAATTGGCGGGCCATTAGGTACTGCCGATTCCTCCGGTCCTTTTCCGGGGGGATACGGGAGTTTCTCCTCCTCCCAGCGTTCCTTATCGGCGTTTGCAGTTCGTTGATGAAAAATTCTTCGAGCCCTCCGTCGGGAAATCACCTTATCCCGTTTTCTAAGGTATCCCCCCCAGCACCCAGGGGTGACAACTTTCTGCCCCGTGCCCATTTCCTGCCGCACTCCCACCTCTCCCTCATCCAAATTGAATCCCACCCCTCGCCGCCAATCCCACTCTGGAACTAGTCCCCCCAACTCCCCCACATTCTCCCCAATGCCTTTCGCATCTGCGTGCATCTGTGTTCGTCTGTGGCCCAAAATCCGGATCTTCCCCCCCACGCCACACCCACCCCGCCCCTTTTCTTCAAATCGTCAGAACCAACCCCCCGGTTTTCCGCGTATATTGGCTGAAGGAGATCCGATGCTTCGAGTTCTGGGCCTATCTTTGATTACTCTCGCCTCCGCGGCCGCCGCCGGCAAATCCGCTAACCCGGTAACGTTTTACAAACACGTCCTCCCGGTCCTCCAGAAGAACTGCCAAGGCTGCCACAGGCCCGGTGAAGCCGCCCCCATGGCCTTCATGACCTACGAGTCCACCCGCCCCTGGGCCAAAGCCATGAAACAGGCCGTCCTCCAAAAGAAGATGCCGCCCTGGTTCGCCGACCCCCACGTCGGCAAGTTCACCAACGACCGCTCCATGGCCGAAGCCGACATCCTAACCCTCGTCTCCTGGGCCGACTCCGGCGCACCCGCCGGTAACCCAAAAGACGCCCCCGCCCCTATCGCCTACGCCGAAGGCTGGACCATCGGCAAGCCCGACAAAGTCATCGAATTCCCCGAACCCATCCCCGTCGCCGCCAACGGAACCATCGAGTACACCTACATCATCGTTCCCACCGGCCTCACCGAAGACAAGTGGATCCAGATGGCCGAAGCCCGCCCCGACCAGCGCGCCCAGGTCCACCACATCATCGCCTTCGTCCGCCAGCCCGAAAACAAATGGTTCCGCGACTACCCGGTTGGCAAGCCCTTCATTCCCAAGAAGGGCGGCTCCGCCGGCATGGGTGAGTTCCTCACCGGCTACGCGCCCGGCTCCCCCGCCGAAGTCCTCCGCCCCGGCCAGGCCAAGCTCATTAAGGCCGGTGCCGACATCGTCTTCCAGATGCACTACACCGCCAACGGAACCGCCGCCAGCGACAGCAGCAAAATCGGCATCGTCTACTCCACCGCGCCCGTCACCCAACGCGTGCTCACCCTCGCCGCCCAGGACAACAAATTCGTCATCCCGGCCGGCGCGCCCAACCATCGCGTCGACGGCGCCATTACCCTCCACAAAGACACTGAATTGATCAGCCTCCTCCCGCACATGCACCTCCGAGGCAAAGCCATGGAGATCAGCGCCCTCTATCCCACCGGCGAACGCGAAAAGCTCCTCTGGGTCCCCGCCTACGACTTCAACTGGCAGCTCTGGTACCAGCTCCCGCAAGGCAAGATCCTCCCCGCCGGAACCAAAATCGAAGCCACCGGCTACTTCGACAACTCGGCCAACAATAAGGCCAACCCCGACCCCGCCAAAGACGTCCGCTACGGCGACCAGAGCTGGGAAGAGATGATGTTCGGATTCTTCGACGTCGCCATCGACGTCAAGACTAGTCCCATCGACGTCATCCGCGCACCGAAGAAACCCGCCCCGTCCACCGGCGCGGGCGCCGAGTAACCACGGCGTGCACATCCGCAAAGCCGCCTTACTCGCCCTTCCGCTCCTGGCCGCTGCCCTGGCGCCCCGTCTCGCACCGGCGCAGGTACTCAACCTGCGCCCCTCGCTTCAGGTCGGCGATCAGTTCGAACTCGAATTCATCCGCTCCCGCGAAGACGCCGCCCGCCCCCAGTCCAACGGCAAAAGCCGCACCGTCATTCACGTCGCCGTCCTCGAAGCAGGCGTCAAAGGTTTTCTCCTGGAATGGCGCCAGGGTGCCACCGCCTATAACAACCCCGACATAGTCAAGAACCCCGTCGCCGCCGCCGCCGCCAACGCGTTCAAGGATATGCGCCTGGAAATCATCCTCGGTCCCAACGGCAACTTCACCGGACTCCGCAACCAGGATGAGGTCACCGCGAAACTCCAATCGGCCCTCGAAGGCATGCTCAACACTCTCGTGCCCCGCGTCGAAAACCCCCAGGAACGCAAAACCGCCGAAGCCATCGTCCGCCGCCTCATGTCCCCCCAAATCCTCCTGTCCACCGCCGCCAGCGACGTCCAGACCTACTTCGGCATCTACGGACTCCGCGC
>CAYUZM010000683.1:0-4067 GCA_964449665.1 uncultured Solibacteraceae bacterium | reverse complement strand
ATGCCGCACACCAGCCCCAAGCACGTCTACGCCTCCGATTACTACAAGAAGGATTTTCTGCATTTCAACGAACGCCTGGGCTTGACGGATTTCGAGTTTAAATCGCTCGTCCCCAAGCTCTATCTACCCTCGTTCCTGCGCGACGTGCTCGGCTACAAAACGCACGCCATGGTGTCCTTGCCCGTGCTGAACCCGGCCACCATCCTCAACCACGGTTTCGATCACTACCAGTTGATGGACAGTCACAACGACATGCGCGCCATGATCCGGAAGATGACCTTCAGCGAAAAGCGGCCTTCGTTCTACCTGCTCAACGTCGGCGAAACCCATTACCCCTACGCGCTCCCCGATGAACCCCCTTCGGAGTGGCCGCGCATCAGCGGCGTGCATGGCGTGTTCAAACATCTGGACGACGAGGTGGTCGGCGGCAAGCTTCTTGCGCGCACCAGCAAATTCTTCGACCAGAAGAAACTCGACATGCTGCGCCAGCGCCAGATTCAGGCGGTTCGTTATCTCGATGGCGTCGTGGAAGAGTTGTTCGACATCGCGCCCAAGGACACTTGGATCACCATCACCGCCGACCACGGGGAACTGTTTGGCGAAGCCGGTTACTTCGGCCATGGCCCCGTGCAGCATGAGAAGGTGTTTGAAGTGCCATTCGTTGAGGGCAAGATCCGATGAACCAGCCGCGGGCGCTGCTCGCTTGCATCGTGTGGGGATTCGCGTGGGCGCTCGATACCTGGTTGGGCCGCCCGTCGAGCGGCAATGAAACGTTCGCCTATATTGGTCCCGGCGCGGGCTTCGCATTTCTCGGATCGTTCCTCAGCCTGATCGCGGGCTTCTTCATGGGCCTCGGTTCGTTGCTGGCCTACCCGTTTCGAGTGTTATGGGCCGTCGTGCGCCGCCGCCAGGGCTTCCGGAAAGCGCACGTCAAGAAGGTAATCTTTCTTGGACTCGATGGACTCGATCCGCGCCTCACCGAACGCTATCTGGCCGAAGGCAAACTGCCGAACCTGAAACGCCTGCAGGAAAGCGGCTCGTATGGCCGCCTGCGCACAACGTTTCCGTCTCTCTCGCCGGTTGCGTGGTCGACGTTCGCGACCGGAGTGAATCCCGCGCGCCACAATATTTTCGACTTTCTCAATCGGAACTTAAAATCGTATATTCCGGAATTGTCGTCGGCCCGCGTCGGTAAGCCCCGGCGGGTCTTGAAACTTGGACGTTGGCGCATCCCGTTGTCCTCGCCGCCCGTGGAGTTGCGCCGCAAGAGCCAGCCATTTTGGAAGCTCCTCGGCGAGCACAACATCGGCTGCACCATCCTGCGCGTCCCCATCACCTTCCCGCCCGAGAAGTTCAACGGGCGCATGTTGTCGGCCATGGCGACGCCTGATCTAAAGGGAACCCAGGGCAGCTTTTCGCACTATTCCACGCGCCCCGCCGACCCGGTCTTCGAAGGCGGAAGCCGCTTCCTGTTGGAGAAGACCGCAGCCGGCTACGTTGGTAATTTGGAAGGCCCCGAAGATGCCCTGCACGTTGCCGGTGGCGCGCTGAAGTTACAATTCACGGTGAAGCCCGATGCCGGCGGCGGCGCGATTCTTCAAATCAACGGCGACTCGCACACGTTGCAGCGGGGCGAATACACAGCCTGGATCTCGCTTCCCTTCCGCGCCGGTATGGGCGTGAAGGTCTACGGCATCGCCCGCTTCTTGCTCACGGAGACCGAGCCCGAATTCTCTCTCTACGTCACTCCGGTACAGATTGATCCGGAACGTCCGGCGCTCCCCATCTCCTACCCGTCGTTCTATGCGAACTACCTGGCGAAACTGCTCGGCCCGTACTCCACGCTCGGCATGGCCGAAGACACATGGGCGCTGAATGAACGCGTCATCGACGAGGATGGCTTCCTCAAGCAGGCATGGCTGACCTACGAAGAGCGCGAGCGAATGTTTGAGAACGCGCTCAGCAAGACGCGGCGCGGCGTCGTCGCCTGCGTTTTCGATACGCCCGACCGCATTCAGCACATGTTCTACCGATACCTGGATGGGCGCGACGCAGACGCGCGTTATGCTCGGGTAATCGAAGATCTTTACCAGCGCATGGATGTCCTCGCGGGCAAGGCCATGCGTCACGCCTCGCCGGACACCGTCATCTTCGTGCTATCCGATCACGGCTTTTGTTCTTTCCGCCGCGGCGTCAATCTCAACACTTGGCTGCGCGAGAACGGCTACCTCGCCCTCAAAGACGGCGCGAAGGAAAGCGGCCCGTACTTTCAGGGCGTCGACTGGTCCCGCACCAGAGCCTATACGCTCGGCCTGGGTGGCCTCTACCTGAATCTGAAGGGCAGGGAATCGGAAGGAATCGTATCGAAGGGCGAGGCCGAAGCGCTGAAGGCGGAACTGGTCGCCAAACTTTCCGGCTTGCGAGACGAAGCCGCGAACGGCATCGCCATTCGCGAGGTCTACACAACCAGCGCCTTATACAAAGGTCCCTATCTCGGCGAAGCGCCCGACATGATCGTCGGCTACAACGAAGGCTACCGGACTTCGTGGGATGCCGCTGTCGGCAAGGTGAGCGCGGCGGTGTTTGAAGACAACGATAAGGCCTGGAGCGGCGACCATTGCGTCGATCCGCTTCTTGTTCCCGGCGTTCTCTTCTCCAATCGCAAAGTCGATGCCGAATCGCCCGGACTGGAAGATCTCGCGCCCACCGTACTTGCACTCTTCGGCGTCGACCGGCCCGCATGGATGGAGGGCAGCCCCGTGTTCCGGTTGGGCGGCGCATGATTCGCCACGCACTGCTCACTCTTGGTGTGGCGCTCGTGTTTTCGTCGTGCGGTTCGCGCGGGCCTGGCGCGGCCGGCAAACAGATCATCGTGCTCGGAATCGACGGCATGGACCCGAAGTTCGTCGAAGCACATTGGGCTGAACTCCCCCATCTTCGAAGGCTCAGCGAGCAGGGCGAATTCAAGCGGCTTGGTACGACTGTTCCGCCCCAGAGTCCTGTCGCATGGTCCACGTTTATCACCGGAATGGACCCTGGCGGCCACGGCGTCTATGGATTCCTGCATCGCGACCCGGCGACGGCGCAACCCTTCTCCTCGCTCGCCGAAGTGAGCGCGCCCACGCGCACCATCGGTCTCGGACCATATGAACTGCCTCTGGCCGCGGGCAAGATCAAGAACATTCGCAAGGGCAAGCCGTTTTGGCAGACGCTCGCCGAACGCGACGTTCCCGTCGCCATCGTGCGCATGCCCACGAACTTCCCGCCGCACGAATGTGAAGGCTACGCCCTCTCCGGTATGGGCACTCCCGATCTACGCGGTACCTTCGGGACATTCACCTTCTTTACCGATGCGCCTGGCGAGAAATCGCGAAGCGTTCCCGGCGGAGACATTGTCGCCATCGGGTTGAACGACGGGCATGCCGCCTTACGCGTCGAAGGGCCCGCCAACAGTCTGCGCAAGGACCGAGCACGCACGTTCGCCGAGATCCAACTGGACGTCACTGGTGGCGCCGCCCTCTTTCGCGGCGCGGGCAAGGACTTCGTTCTCAAGCAAGGCGAGTGGTCCGGTTGGAAGCCCGTCGAATTCGGCCTGGTTCCCGGCGCCGTCTCCGCGCATGGCATGATCCGCATCTACGCCAAACAACTCTCGCCGCGCGTTGAAATCTACGTGTCGCCCGTGAACATCGATCCCGCCCGCCCTGAACTGCCGATCTCTCACCCCGCCGATTTCTCTGCGCATCTTGCCGCGAAAATGGGTCCCTTCTACACGGCGGGAATGCCGGAGGATACAGCCGCCTACCGCCAGGGCATCTTTACCAAGGACGAGTACATCGCGCAAAGCCGCATCGTTTCGCGTGAGCACTGGCGGCTGCTCGACCTCGCCCTCGACGAGTTCCGCGAAGGACTGCTGTTCTTTCACTTCTTCGGTGTCGACCAGGATTCTCATATGCTCTGGGGCAAGGACGATGCCGCGCTGCTCGAAACCTACCGCGGCGTCGACGATGCCGTCGGCCGCGCGCGCGCGCGCCATCCGAATGCCCATCTGATTGTCATGTCCGACCACG
>CAYUZM010000682.1:0-4069 GCA_964449665.1 uncultured Solibacteraceae bacterium | reverse complement strand
CGGCAGGGAGTCGACTGCGGAAACGGGCGTTCCGCCCAAGAAAATGCCGGCTGCCGGCAGGGCCGGCTAGTCAAGTTCGAGTCCCGATGCGATGCACCGCATGAAACGGACGCTCGTTCTTTGCATCGCCACCGCGGCGCTTGGCCTCGGCCAGCAGTTTCCCGAAGTACCTAACTATGAGGCGATGAAAATTCCCGCCGACAACCCCATGACGGTGGCAAAGGTAGAGTTGGGCAAACAGCTCTACTACGACAAGCGCCTCTCGGGCGACGGGTCCAAGGCCTGCTACTCCTGCCACCTTAAAGAGAAGGGGCTCACCCTTGGGGAAGCCACCGGCACCGGACCCTACGGCGCGAAACTCACGCGTTCGTCGCCCACCATGTGGAACGTCGGCTACCTGCCCGCCATTTATTGGGATGGCCGCGCACCCTCCCTGGAACGCCAGGTCGTCGGCGCGTGGACCGGCGCCAACATGGGCGTCTCCGGCAAGGATGGCCGCCCGTCCACCGATGACATCGCCAAGAAGTTGAACGCCATTCCCGGCTACCGCCAGCAGTTCCAAACCGTCTTCGGCGGCCCGGCCACCACGGACAACATCGCCAAAGCGCTCTCCGCCTTCATGCGCACCATCGTCGTCACTAAGGAACGCTCGGCGTGGATGCGCTTCATGACCGGCGACAAGAAGGCGCTCTCGGCCCAGGCCCAGCGCGGCTACAAGGTCTTCCACGAAAAGGCCAAGTGCGACAACTGCCACGACGGCAAACTCGTCACCGACATGCAATTCCACAACGTCGGTATCGGCATGGACGCCGCCACGCCCGACCTCGGCCGCTTCGTCGTCTCCAAAGACGAAAAGGATCGCGGCGCCTTCAAAACCCCGCCCCTGTTCGACATCTCCAAGTCGGCGCCCTACTTCCACAACGGCAGCGTCGCCACGCTCGACGAAGCCGTCGACCTCATGCTCAAGGGCGGCAAGGATAACCCGCACCTCGACAAAACCAACCTGAAGCCGTACAAGGCCTCCGCGAAGGAGAAGGCCGATCTCATCGCCTTCCTCAAAGCGCTCGATGTCACCTACGACATCGCGGAACCGAAGCTGCCGTAGGCGTCCCGGCGGGCGCCTACCCCGCCGCTTCCCAAGGATTGATCCGCGCAACGCCAAGGGCCTCAAAATCTTTGATGTTGCGCGCTACCACGGCCAGGCCATGCGCCAACCTCAGCCGACTGGCATATCTCCCGCCGGTCAAACGCGGCCAGGATCCGTCCCGGCCGCCGCTGCACGCGTATCCCCTGTCTCCTCACGCAGTTCATTCAGCCGTGCTTTCAACCGCGCGAGCGGACTGCCCCGCTTCGCAATCACGTTCTCCCGCTCAAACGGATCCGCCCGCAAATCGTACAACTCGTCCGCGCCCTCCAACTCGCGATAGTGGATGTACTTCCATTGCTTCGTGCGAATCGCCGAGTATCCCATGCTTCGAACCCGCGGAAACACCCGGTCGCTGAAGTACTCGATGAGCACGGCATCGCGCGGCGGCGCCGCCCACAGCGGCCGCCCGTGGAACGGCGTGGGAGCCGCCACGCCCGCCAGCGCCAACGCCGTCGCGCCCACGTCCACGCTCAGCACCATCTGCTCCGGCCGCGAATCCCGCGCGAACCGGCTCGGATACCGCACCAGCAGCGGAATCCGAATCGCCTCCTCATACGCCAGACGCCGCTCCGGCCCCAGGCAATGCTCGCCATAGAAGTAGCCATGGTCCGAGGTGAAGACCACCAGAGTCCGGTCAAGCTGCCCGGTCTTCTCCAGCGCCGCCAGCACACGGCCCAGCGAATCGTCCACCGCCTTCGCCATCCGTAAACGGTTGAGAATCGCCTTGTCCGAAGTCGCCGTTTGAGGACCCAGCGGCTCCACCCCCTCCAACGCCCGCTCCAGCGCCGGCTTGGCCTTCGGCGGCTTCAAATAGTTGCCGCGCCGGGGAGGCGTGCGCCCCTCATACAGGTTCCGGTGGCGCTCGGCTGCAATGAATGCATCTGCATCGTCCACCGTCGCCAGATTGATCGAGCCGTCGTTATTCTGCTGCACATTCGGATGCACCGCCTTGTGCGCCATATAGAGACAAAACGGTTTCTCGCGCCGCTGCTCGATGAAGGCGACCGCATGGTCGGTCAGCAGATCGGTAACGTATCCCTTCGTCGCCACCGCCTTCCCGTCCACGTTCAGCGGCGGGTCGTTACACTCCCCCTGGCCGCGAAAGCTCACCCATCGATCGAACCCCGGCCGCGGCGAATCGTCGTTACCCATGTGCCACTTGCCGAGGAAAGCCGTGTTGTATCCGGCGTCATGCAGCAGCCGCGGCCATGTGACCAGCCGATGGCTGTGCGCATCGCGCGCGACGTTGTCCACGACGCCATTCGCGTGCGCGTAGGTCCCCGTGAGAAAACTCGCCCGCGACGGCGAACAAAGTGGCGTCGTCGCGAACGCATTGCGGAAGTTCGCGCCCTCGCGCGCCAGCCGGTCGGCATGGGGCGTCTCGGCGAAGGGATGTCCCGTGCAGTGCAGTTCGTCGAAGCGAAGGTCGTCAACCAGGATGAATACGATGTTGGGCCGTTCGGCGCGCGGACCGGCAAGGGAGAGTAAAAGGTCGCGCCGTCGCATCCCTGTATCTTAGGCGGAATCCTCGCGGGAAACGATGGCCTCCGTTGCCCGGGCCGCCCACGGCCGCCCGTAGTAGTCTAGTTGTCGATGCGTCTCCGAACCTTCTGGGCCAGTGCCCTCTGCGCGCTGGCCCTCTCCCTTTTCCTCTCCGCCTGCAACCGCGAATCCAAGCGCACCATCGCCGTGATTCCTAAAGGACGCGCCCACATGTTCTGGCAATCCGTCCACGCAGGCGCCATGAGTGTCGCCCAGCCCGCCGGTGTCGACGTCATCTGGAACGGCCCGGTGTCGGAAACCGACTTCACCGGCCAAATCCAGATTGTCGACGCCATGATCAACCGCCATGTCGACGCCATCTGCGTCGCCCCCATCGACAAGACCGCCATGGCCGGTGTGGTCGACCGCGCCGCCAAAGCCGGCATTCCCGTCATCATTTTCGACTCCGGCGTCGACACGCAAAACTTTGTTTCGCAGGTGGCCACCGACAACTATGGCGCGGGAAAACTGGCCGCTGAACGGATGGGAGAAGTTTTGGGAGGGAAAGGCGAGGTGGTCATCGTCGCCGTGCAGCCCGGCGCAGCCTCCACCATGGCGCGCGAGTCCGGCTTCGAAGATGCCATCAAGGAGAAGTTCCCCGGCATCAAGATCGTCGACAAACGGTTCGGCATGGCCGATTTCGCCAAGTCGCTGCAGGTGGCCGAGAATATGCTCACGGCCTTCCCGAACGTGCAGGGCATGTTCGCCTCAAACGAGTCGTCGGCTGTTGGCGCGGCTCAGGCCGTCAAGGGCCGCAAATGGAAAGGAAAGCTCGTCGGGTTCGACTGGAGTCCAACCCTGCTTGACGACCTCAAAAATGGCACCATCGATTCGCTCGTGGTGCAGAACCCATTCAAAATGGGCGCCGATTCAGTCCGGGCTGCATTGGACAAGCTCGCCGGCAAGCCAGTGGTCAAGATCAACGATCTCGCCCCGCGGCTGATCCTGAAGGAGGATCTGGACAAGCCGGACGTGCAGGCCCAACTTAACCCGGATCTGAAAAAATACCTTCCGTGATCACCCGAAGGCGTTCGAGGCGTCCATCATGCTGGTGACTTTCGACATCACCGTGCTGATGCTGGGCGCAATGTCGGTGGGAAACACCGCTCCCACCGCTACGGCGAGAAACGCCGCCAGCATCGCGTACTCAATCAGGTCTTGGCCGCGCCGGTCGCCGCGAATGTTCGAAAACAGCCGCATCCATGTATAAGCCATGGTTCCCTCCTCCAGTTCGGTCTATCTGATTATCCCCGGATCGGGGCAGCGAAAATACTGGTGTGTTTCCTTAGGGACCTTAAGAATTCAACCTATCGCACCGATAGTACTGGGCCGGTATAGGGTCGTAGTTGTGGGGTATATCCCGATGGCATTCCCCCCACG
>CAYUZM010000681.1:0-4074 GCA_964449665.1 uncultured Solibacteraceae bacterium | reverse complement strand
CACCAGCAGAGCCACCGTGAATACCACACCGGCGATCTGAAGAGGATGAACCGGAGAAGAGAACATGATCCAACTTCCTACTTGAGAATAGCCAGCCCGACTCCCGCTCGCTGCTCCAGATCCCTCGTGCTTCCCACCCTTTCACCGGATGCGAACGTGACTGCCGGTAACCAGCCGCGCACCTGCAATCGCCTCTTGGTTCACGAGCGCGGCGCGGACAGCTTCGCCGTTCACTTCCCACCCATCCTTGAGTGCAAACTCCAAACGCCGGCGCACTTCCCCTTCGGCCAGTTGATAGACAATCTCCTGCAATTCGGTCTTGTTGAAGCGGACGCTCCGTTCAAAGAATCGTTCTCCAATTTGCAGGGGATCGTCGATCACCAAAGAGGCAGTGCTATTTCGCTGTATTCCGATGTCGCTCTTCTCGCCTTCCAGCTTCTTAATCCCACGGGCCATCATGAAGGCGAATAGGAATCCCTTGAGCCTAGTCACGCGATTCTCGGCCGCTTTCTTTCTGGCTGCCAGTCTCTCCGCCTCCTTGGAACTGATGTCGGCAATCGATTGCTGCCACCGCCAGTAGCCGACGATGCGATCCACCTTGAGCCGGTAGGCCTCCAGGTACGTGTCTATCTCTTCGGCCAGTTCCTTCGAAATCTCGCCCCTGGCGTCCGTGGCCTCCTCAACCAGCGACATCAGTTCGATCAGCCGGTCGTCGAGATCGAAGAGCGAGCGAAGGTCGCGATCTGGCTTTCGGACGATGCGACGGCGCAACGCCTCCACCAAACCAGTGGCCTGTTCTCGTGTCGTATCCGGGAGATCACTCTGGGCACCCTCTGATTCGCTCTGCTCAACCAACTCCGCGAGTCGCCGCGAAAGGCCGGAGATCGTTTCTGGTATACCCGGCGCTATTGCCAATGCTGACATGGGTCACCTCCAGGGATCCGTTCAAAATAGGGACAGCTGAACCGCCGGCTCAGCCGATCGTATCCACGTCGCGATCTCCGCCGGTTCAGTTTCATGCACTGGTATTTCGGCTGCCGACAATGTGGACTCCGGAACTTCGACTGGCCTGTGTCGACCCAACAGGTTCTTCCAAACCTCAGCGGCGGCCTCTCCTACGCCTTGCCGCGTCACGAGATCGCGGGCCATGGCGGTAAGCATGTCATCGTCCGCATCCATGGATTGAAGCCCATCGGCGTGGAGCTTGCCTTCCATCGGCAGTGACGCCATCAGTTTCTTTCCCATCAGCCGCAGACACGACTCCTGCGCCGTCTCTGAGTACGTTAGGAATCCAACACGAATCGGATGCTTCTGCCCAATCCTCCAACTGCGCCGACTGGCTTGACGGAGTGTGTACGTCGAGTAGCCAGTTTCATAGAACAGCAGCACTGGGAAGTCCAGCAGATCCAGCCCGACGCTACACAGCTTGGGATGGGCCAAGCAGACCTGCATGCCGTTCCGAAGGTGCCGCTCGTACCAGGCCTCGCGGTCGGCGGGCGGCACCTCCGCAGTCAGAATCTCAACACGAATCCCTTCCTTCAAAAGAAGATGCTGGAGCCGCCGCGTAACGTCCCGCTTCCTGGTGTAGACGGCGAATACGTGCACCTTTCGGCCCACCGCAAGCTCGCGTTTGATCTCTTCGATAAGCCGCCGCTCTTTTGCGTAGACGAACTCCTGGTCCAGATCCGCAGGCTCCGAAATCACGAATCGCTCGCGCTCGCCCGTCTCAGGATTGCGATCGAACCCATAAAGCGTTCCCAGCCCGTAGGGCCGGTCCGGATACAGCAGAAGTGCGTTCATGGCGGTACTGACCACGGAGGCGTTACCGTGATGCTCGCGCAGCGCTTCCCGGACGTCGTCCTCAAGCCGCCCGTATGCCTTCTTCAGCACCGGATCCGGTTCGACCGAAATCACCTCCTCCTCGTATGGAGGCAGCGCGTCCGAGATGTCTTCCAGAGACACGAACGCGGCCAAGTTCATCAAGAAGCCGCCAAAGAGCAGCGGAGATGCCCCCGGCCTTCGCTTTACGGTCGTCGTCACCTTTGCCTTTGAGCAGGCGTTATCAGCAGCCTCGATGGTCGTAACCTTCTCGAGCACGCCGTACACGCTGGCGAACTGTCGGACACCAGCCTCGCCGTGATCGAATCCTTCCTCGCGCATCCGCTTGGGCTCGACGCGGTAGAGGATGTTAAAGACATCGTCGGCGTAGCCGCCCAATAACGTTCCCGTAAGAATCACCGTCCGGCCGCAGGCGGATGCCAGAGTTCCCAAGGCATTGCCTTGCGCCGTTTCGCCCTTCAGCTCATGAACTTCGTCGGCAATGCCGTAGTCGAAGAAGCCATCGAGATACCGGCCGATGAACTCCATGGGAGCCATCCGCGGAATCTTGGCATTGTCGGCTTGCCACAGCGCGCTATGGAAGGGACGTCTCCCGTTCAGCGAGTCCGGCAGAATCAGCTCCGAGTGCTTCACTTTTCGGAAGTCGGCGCGGCGTAGCTGATCGTCGGACGTCAGGATCGGTCTCCCCGTATCCGGGTTCACGACGCTGCCGTGAAACGGCCCCGAATGGGGTGTTCCGTAGGCGTGGCGCCAGAAATAGCCCAGCTTGGCCCGCTCTCGCGATATGACGAAGATCGACGGCGCGCCAACATTGGCGTTCCAGCGTGCTCGCGCCGAGCGGTGACGCTTCGCCAGCCGAAGCTCGCTCAACGTCGTCTTCAATCCTTCGCGCACGATTCGTCCGTTACGCGACTTCACTTCGTTCACTCCTGTGAAACCATTCGACGAGGCTCCGTTTCGCACACCGTCGATGAAGAAGACGCGAACGCCGGGGAGCGATAGGAAACACTCGCGTGCCCATTTTTCAACCAATTGAGGTGGGACCATGGTCAACGCCGTGAATCGCCTTCCGCGCGCGTGCGTGAAGACGCTCCCCAGTGAGATGAGCGTCTTGCCAGTGCCGCATTCGGCCACAGCGGCCGCACAACGAGCCTCTTCCCATCGCTTGACGATCCCCAT
Source organism: uncultured Solibacteraceae bacterium (assembly GCA_964449665.1). Lineage (GTDB taxonomy): Bacteria > Acidobacteriota > Terriglobia > Bryobacterales > Bryobacteraceae > JAFLBB01. The sequence goes on along the minus strand of CAYUZM010000681.1, from coordinate 1,056 downwards.
GATCGCTAGCGCCTGGGCAGGGAACGGATGCCGCTTTAGTTCATTGATCGCAGGCCAGACTGGGTCTGAGGGTTGATGGAGCGGAGGAAACTGATCGACAACGCGGTGTCCAAGCTCAGCTCCATAGATTGTGAGGTAGTCGTTGATACATGTTAAGGCGCCCATGCGCAGACACTCCTTCTGTTGCAGAGAAAGGCGAACGGTAGCTGACGACATAGGCGCCTCTATTGGCGTGATGGAGGAAATCCGAGGCAGGCCGCAACTGGCTTGAAGTCACTTTTCACGGTCGGCGTTATGCGTCCAAGTGGTTGAAGCCAGCCTCCGCAAAGGGGTTACAATCAGCGCATGTTACGGGATAACAGAGCAGTACGAGCTGCCATGACACCAGAAGAGCGCCGCAAGCGGCCGGAACATCATGTTGTCCACGACTACGCAAATCTGGTTTCCTCGGGCTTGCTTATAACGGACCGGAAATCAAACGATGCGTTGCTAGAGATTGCGCCGGTCAATTCTCATGTGTGGCATGCCTTCTACATGAACTGCCGGAAGATGTACGAGTTCTTTCACCATCAGAAGTCCAAGGACTATTTGCGAGCGCGGCAGTTCGTCAAGCCTGGCGTGACCTTCCCCTTTCAACATTGGACCGACGACGTTCAGAAGTTTATGAACACGCACATGCTGCATGTTGGCGGCGGGCGGATCACGAACAAGAAGGTTTCGGCAGGGGCCGACGACAAGTCCTACTTAGCGGAGTTCCAGGGGATGTGGGAGAAGATGCTGAAAAACTTGCAGGACAAGCACAAGGAGACCTTTCGCGAGGAAATCGAGCACCGGCTCGATTCGGAGTTCCGGCACTGCGGAACGCTTGGAAAGGAGTTTATTGGCTAGCAAGTAGCAAAGCTTCCCCCCAGGACTCCCCCGTTTCCGCGAATCCACCCTGACGGTTTGTCGGCATGTCGTGGATCTGGCAGGCGGCTGAATTAACCAGCTTCCAGCTCCAAAATGGACGCAGATACTTCCGGAGGCACGGCGATGAGCTTGCGCTTTATGCCCGTG
>CAYUZM010000680.1:0-4080 GCA_964449665.1 uncultured Solibacteraceae bacterium | reverse complement strand
GGCGACCATTGGGCCTGCGAAGCGGATTTTTCGCCGCGCGTGAGCTGGAAGGTTTGGCCCTCGGCGGGGACGGCCATCCAGAGTTGGGTGACGAACTCGTCCTGCTTCCAGTCGGCGGAGGTGACCGCGTAAACGACGCGCGAGCCGTCGGGAGAGACGCGCGGCGAAGCGGCACTCTTTAAGTTGATGAGATCGTCGATAGATGGCGTGTGGAGGGCGAGGGCGTGCGCCGCCAAAAAGAGAGCGAAGACCGGAAGCCGCATGGGGCCAGTATAGGGCCTAATGCAAGGCGAGGATCGCGCCGGCGCGCTGGCGTTGGGCCTTGGCTTCGCGCTTGCGGCCGTGGAGGTGTTCCAGAATCTGGGCGTGAAGTTCAAGAGCTTGCGCGAGCTGGTCATCGTGGAACTCCGGACGGAGTTCGAACACGTCAAGCGCCTTGCGGCAGTGCTCGTCGGCGCGTTTCCAATCGTTGTATTGCGCATAGTGGCCGGCGAGGTTGAATTGCAGCGTCGCGGTGAACTCATGCATGGGCCCGTAAGCCGCCATGGAGGATTGGAGTGCCTGCAGATACGCTGTCTCGGCGGGCTTGCGGCTCGATTCGGCGTCGAGGAGCAAGCCGAGCGAATTTTGATTGCGGGCGTAACCGGGCATGATGGGAAGCGCCGCGGCTCCGGCTTTGCCCTTGGCCGGCGCGGCCCAAAGGGCGGCGGACTGTTCGAAGAGCGCCCGGGCGCGGGTGAATTCCCCGGACTGGCGAAGCGCTTCGGCCAGGCTGGTCATGCTGGAGGCGATCTCGGGATTGCCGGCGTTATAGAGCCGCTCCCGCAGGGCAAGCGCGCGTTCGTGCATGGCAACGGCCGCCTTGACGCGTCCGCCGAGCAGCAGCGCGTCACCGAGGTTGCTCCAACTGGCGGCGAGCGTGGAGTCTTCGCCGAGGCCCGCGCGCTCGCGCCGGTCAAGCGCGTCGCGCAGGGCGGCTTCGGCCTCGGCCGCGCGGTTGATTTGCAGCAGGGCGGCGGCATAGTTATTGATGGCGATGAGGGTGCGCGGGTTCGCTTCACCGAAAGCCGCGGTGAGGGCGGGAATGCTCGCGGCGTACTCTTTGACCGCAGCGGCGAAGCGGGACTCATCGAAGAGCTTTTCGGCTTGCCAGGATTGCTGGGCAGCCTCGTCTTTCGCGGCGGGCGCCGCGAACAGTACCGCCGGGAGAACCACGCAGCAGACAGTAAGGTTGAATCGCATGGCCGGAACCTCGCAAGGGATTACGAAGTTCCGGCGGGAAAGAAAGTGGACGAAGGGGTAGCGTAACGGATGCAGGGAACCGTTGCACTTCCAGCGGCGCGCGAGCGGAGCGGCCGGCGCTACAGCTGAGCGAGCACGGAGCGCATGTAGTCGAAGGACTTGATCATGCCCGGAAGCGGGTCGTCGGCCTTGATCTCGTATTCCAGCATGCAGCCAGCCTTGTAGCCCTGTTTCTTGAGCTGGGCGAAAACGGCTTTGATCGGCAGTTTGCCTTCGCCGACGGCGACCTGGGAATCCTTGTTCATGGGATCGGCCAGATCTTTGAAGTGCATATCGAAGAGGCGGGGCCCGGCGTTGGCGATAGACTCGACGATGTCGGCGCCGGTGCGCGAGGTGTGGCCGATGTCGATACAGAGACCCATGCGGGGGTCCATGCCCTTGATCGCGTCGAGGACCGATTGCGGCGTGGGGAACTCCTTGTCTTCGGGGCCATGGTTATGGATGGCGGCCTTGATGTTGAATTCCTTCACCAACTTCTCAACGGTACCGACGGTCTTGTGCGAGGGCGCGCAGACGATGGTGGGGAATCCGGCGGCCTTGGCGTATTCGAACATGGCGCGCAGTTCGGCATCGTTGCCTTTAAGGTCGATGTTGCCGCCGGAGAGGATGGTGATGCCCGCGGCTTTGAACTGCTTCTTGGCCAGAGCGAACTCTTCCGGCGAGGCTTTGTAGTCGAGGTGAAAGCTCTTGATCGAGACGAAGGGGGCGTTGCAGGCCTTGATCATCTCGATTGCCTTCTCACGCGGGAACTTCCGCAGTGAGTAGGAAGCGACGCCGAGGACGAACCCATGTTTCGCCGCCGCGGCCTGGAGCGCGGAAGAGGCGAGCGACAGGGCCGGGCCGGCAAGGGCGGTTGAGGATAGGAAGGTACGGCGGGTGGTCATAGCGCCTCGATTGTATCAGGGGAATGCGGGAAATTGCGCACCAGACCAGCAGAAGTAGCCCAGCAGAAACCAAATGAATGTGGCCGACAACTTCGTTTGAACGTCATTCAGAAAGGACCAAGAACGAAATGAAACACTGGCGGCTATCAACCAAGTTGTATGCCTGCACGGGCGGATTGCTGTTGGTTGCGATGGTAGTTGTAGCGAGCGGCATTTACATGCAGCGGGAGCAGAACCGGGAGTTGGACATTGCGCTAACGCAAACGGCGGTGAAGTTGGACAAAGCGGGAGACATACAGGCGCTCGCATGGGCGGCGGCAGCGGCCAACCGCGGAGCATTCGTGGCGGCAACGCTGGGGCAGCAGGAGAAGCGGGCCGAGTACGAGCGAAACTTTCACGATCAGATTGCCGCCTTGCGGAAGACGCTCTCAGAGGTGAAGCCACTGCTGGTGACCGAGGAAGGAAAGCGATCGATACAGGAGATGGAGTCCACCGTGAACGAGTATGAACCGCTCGTGGTGGAGTTTCTGGCCATGCTGGCGCAGGGCAAACAAGCCGATGCCGGACCGCTTCTGCAACGAATTACTCCTAATGTGGTCCGTCTTGACGAGACGTCGAGGAAACTATCGCTTCAGCAAAGGACCTTCCTCGCACAGAGCGTGGAGCGTGCCGACCAGACCGAGGCACGAGGATTCTATTTGAACCTTGCGCTCGGTGTGTTCCTGATCGCGGCGGGAGCGGCGGCCGTGAGGATTGTCTGGAACGCCAGCGCGTCGCTTGGCAGGCGCGTACGGGAACTGACGGAGGGATCGCAGCAGGTGGCCGCGGCGGCGCAGCAAGTATCGAGCGCGAGCCAATCGCTGTCGCAACTGGCAAGCGAGGAGGCGGCCTCGATCGAGGAGATGTCGGCTTCCACCCACGAAGTGCAGGCTATGACGGGCCAGAACTCCACCCACGCACAGGCGGCGGCCGCCCGGACGGATGCGGCGGGCAAGAGCATCGGGCAGGCGAATCAAGCGCTGGAGGAGATGGTGCACTCGATGGCGTCGATCGTCGATTCGTCGTCGAAGATCTCAAAGATCATCAAAGTCATCGACGAGATCGCCTTCCAGACGAACATTCTGGCGTTGAATGCGGCGGTCGAGGCGGCGCGCGCCGGTGAGGCGGGTATGGGCTTCGCCGTAGTTGCGGACGAAGTACGAAACCTGGCGCAGCGGTCCGCTCAGGCGGCCAAGGACACTGCGGGCTTGATTGAGGAATCCATCGGCGTGAGCCAGCAGGGCAAGGCGACACTCGATCGCGTGACGGCGGCCATTCTGTCGGTCACCACGGACGCAAGCGAGGCGGGGCGGCTGGCAGGCGAGGTGAGCGCGAGCAGCCAGGAACAGTCGCGCGGAATCGAACAGATTGTCACCGCGTTGGGCGAGATGGAAAAAGCGACCCAACATGTGACGGCCAACTCGGAAGAGAACGCCGCGGCCGGGCAGGAGTTGACGCAACAGGCCGAGCGCCTGGACGGGATCGTGAAAAAGCTTTCCGCCCTTGTGAGCGGAACAAAGATGGCGGCTTAGTTCGGCTGGAACTTGAAGTCGCTCACGGCGATCTCGTCACGACCGGGTACGTAGAAACCGAACTGGCCCACACCGGCGTCATTGCGGGGACCGCTTTCAAGCGGCACCCAGGTTCCGGCGCGGAGAATGCTGGTGGAGATCGAGTTCGCCGTCACCGTCACCAGGAAAGACATGTAGAGCTTCTTGTTGGATTTGTGCGCCGTCTTGGAAACCGTGGTTTTCTTACCGTTCAGGACTTCGATGCGTTCGAGTTCGTCGTCGTCGACCTGATAGAAGACGTGGTTGCGCTGGTCGCGGTAATCGACGAGCCAGTGGATGCGCCG
>CAYUZM010000679.1:0-4083 GCA_964449665.1 uncultured Solibacteraceae bacterium | reverse complement strand
CGTTGGTATAGGTACAATGTTCGGGGGGGCCCAAGTATTGCCCGGGGGAGGCGGGTTCGGTGTCCGAACACGTGTCCACCTGGAACTGTGGCTCGTCCAACTGCGCCCGCCATTCGGCGTCGGACTTGGCGACCTTATCCGCCACTCGGCAACACCTTGCGAATGTCGTTGTAGAGCACGAACATCACCACCATCAGCAGGAAGACGAAACCGAACTTGAGCACGGTCTCCTTCACCTGCAGGCTCAAATCGCGGCGGAAGATCATCTCCACCAGCAGCAACAAAATGGAGCCGCCGTCGAGAATCGGAATCGGCAGCAGGTTGAAGATCGCCAGGTTCAGGCTCACCATCGCCATCAGGCCCAGGTAGCTGCTGACGCCCTCCTTGGCCGCTTCGCCCGAAATCTGGGCCATGCGGATCGGCCCTTCCAGCGAACGCGGCGACATGCGGCGCTCGATGATGCCGTGCAGAAACTGGTAGATGAGCCCGGCGCTCTTCACGTTCGATTTCACCGACTCGCGCAACGCCTCAATCGGCCCCAATTGCACGAACACAAACCGCGGCTCCAACTGCACGCCGATCATCCACGACTTCTGTCCTTCCAACTCGCCTTGCGCCGGCACCACGGCAATCGTCTGCTCCTTGCCGTCGCGGCGGAAGGTGATGTCCACCGGCGCGCCCTCGGACTTCTTCACAATCTCGCGAATCTTCATCGTCGACCGGATCGGATGGCCATTAATGGCAACCATCAGGTCGCCCGCGCGCAGCCCCTTGCGCTCGGCGTCCATGCCCGGCTGCACGCCGCCAATCTGAATCTCCATCTGCTCGCCCCAGCCCGCCGTGCCAATGCCGTCGCGCTTATCCATCTCGGGAACCAGCGTCGCGTCCTTTTCCTGTCCATTGCGAGCGTAGGTGACGCGCAGCGGCTGCCCCGGATTGCCGATCACCTTCAGCATGATGTCTTCCCACGACGGATACTGCATGCCGTCCAGCGCCGTAATGCGGTCGCCTTCCTGGATGCCCGCGCGCGCCGCCGCCGAATCCGGCAACACGACGCCCACAATGCCCGAAACCTCCTGCGCGGGCTGCTTCGGGAAACGCCACATAAACAGTCCGGCGAGAATCGCCACCGCCAGCACGATGTTCATGAACGGACCGCCGAAGACGACGATCAACCGCTGCCACCGCGGCTTGGCCTGGAATGACCTTGGGTCGTCGACATTCGCGTCGCCCGGCTGCTCGCCCGCCATGCGGACATAACCGCCGAACGGGATCAACGAGACGCGGAAATCGGTCTCGCCTTTCTTGAAGCCAATCAGTCGCGGACCGAAGCCGAAGCTGAACGTGTCCACCCGGATGTCAAACCAGCGAGCGGCCCAGTAGTGGCCCAACTCGTGAATGACGATCATCACCCCAATGAGTAGTAAGAACCAGAGAACCATATCGATTACCCGTTACCTCTTTGCATTCCCGTCGGCGGTCATCACACCGCGTTGCCGGTTGCCCGATCGGCTCCGGCTCCTACGGCCTGCCTCGCTCCCCTGAGGCCGGCCACTTCCCGCGCCACCCGGCGCGATTCCCGGTCAATCTCCAGTATCTCCTCAACCGAGGTTGCCGTGCGCGACGGCACGCGGTCCAGCGTTTCCGCCACGACCTCCCAGATACCGGGAAACGAAATTCGCTCTTCCAAAAACGACTCCACCGCAACCTCATCGGCCGCGTTCAACGTGCATGTCGCCGATCCGCCCGCCCGCTGCGCTTCATAAGCCATGCGCAGCAGCGGAAACTTCTCCGGCTCCGGCGGATAAAACTCCATCACGCGCGGCTGCGACCAATCCATCCTCGGCACCGGCGCCGGCAACCGGTCGGGATACGTCAATGCATATTGGATCGGCATTTTCATATCGGTTGTGGAGATCTGAGCCACCACACTGCCGTCACAATATTCCACCATCGCGTGCACGCTCGAGCTGGGATGAACCACCACATCCACCTCGTCCGGCGTCAAATCGAACAGCCAGCACGCCTCAATCACTTCAAAACCCTTATTCATCAGCGTGGCGGAGTCAATCGTAATGCGCCGCCCCATCTTCCATGTAGGGTGATTCAGCGCCTGCGCCGGCGTGACACTCTCAAACTCCTCGCGCGGCGTCTTGCGGAACGGCCCGCCGGAGGCGGTCAAAATCAGCCGCAGCACCTCGGAGCGGCGGTTGCCGCGCAGGCACTGATGGGCGCCGTTGTGCTCGCTGTCCACCGGAATCAATTCCACTCCCCGCTCCCGCGCCGCCGCCATCACCAAACCACCCGAGGCGACGAGAACTTCTTTGTTTGCAAGCCCGATCTTCTTCCCCGCCCGCACCGCCTCGTAGGTGGCCGGCAATCCTTCCACCCCCACAATGGCGCTCATCACCACATCCACTTCCGCGGCCACGGCGGCGGCTATCCGCGCCTCCGGCCGCCATTCCAACTGCGGCCATTGCGGCCTGGGAACTCCCCGGCTCTCCAATCCACTAATAAGATGCGCCAATACCTGTTCCGTTTCGACAATCGCCACCCGCGGACGGAATTCGTCGATTTGCGCCGCCAGAAGCTCCGCGTTGCGCCCCGCCACCAGCGCGTGGACGCCGCAAGAGCCTGGTTGGAAGGAGTTGAGCCGCCGGACGACGTCGAGCGTCGACACGCCGATAGAGCCCGTGGAGCCCAAGATGCAGAGGTTCATGCCGGATTTGGAAACAGTGTGGGAAGACAGAACTTCCCTGCCTCATCCTATCATCGAAAATCACGCCGGGAAATGCCCGCGCCGAGCCTCGTTCTCACTCCGCACTCTCCCCCAAAAGGGAAACACCGGCCTCGTAAGGCCGGTGTTGACTCAGTAGCATTTGGAGAAGAACTTTTTAGGGGCGCCGGGGAGGAATTGCTTCAGGGGTCTATCAAGTGAGGTTAGTCTCGCTTTGGTGGGAGTTGCCTCCCCGGCTTGATTCCAATATTAGAATACTGTTTTTGGAATGTCAACGAAAATCGGTATCCAAAATCAAGAAGACTTCACTTCAACCCCAACGATTCCCTCTAACACCTTGATTGTAGAGCAAATATCCTCTTCGCCAAAGCCCTTGGAAATCGCCGCCTGGAACAGTTGGCGCGTCAAAGCCGTGAGCGGAAGCGGTACATTCTGCTCGCTTGCGGAGTCCAGCATGAGCCCGATGTCCTTGTGCATCCACTTTACGGAAAAGTTGGTCGTGAAGTCGCGCCGGAAGATGTAGGGCGCCTTAAAGGAAATCAATCCGCTTTTAGCCGCCGAATTGTCCAAGATGTCGAGCATCAGTCCCGGCTCCACACCCGCCTTCGTGGAAAGGACCAGCCCTTCATTAAAGGCCTGCAATAGATTGGACAGCACCAGGTTCTGCGTTAGCTTGGCATGCAGCCCCAAACCAGGGCCGCCACAGTAGTAGAGCTTCTTCCCCATCGCCTCAAAGAACGGGCGCGTCCGCTCGAAAACCGCCTCCTCGCCGCCGATCATAAAGGTGAGCGTGCCGCCCTCGGCGCCCGGCCTGGACCCCGTACAGGGCGCGCCCAGGAAACTAATGCCCTGCGCCGCCAGTTTCTCGCCCATGGCGATGCTGAACGACGGGGCCACCGTGCTCGTGTCCACAATCACGCCGCCGGCCGCCATGCCCGCCGCCAGTCCGTCTTCGCCAAACACCACGCGGTCCGACATCGCCGTGTCGCCCACGCAGAAGAATGCGCACTCCACCGCCGCGCCCACCTCTTTCGGCGACGCGCACACGATCACTCCATCCTCTTTCGCCAGTCGCTGCGACTTGGATGCCGTATGCGACCACACGTATACATCGTGACCCGCGCGGCGGAGGTTGCGGGCCATTGGGTAGCCCATGATGCCGAGACCGAGAAATCCTAATTTAGCCATAGAGCCGCCATTGTACAGGACGGCGCACGGCCGGAAAACTGGCGTAGAGTGAAATTGCCGCTGCGATGCGCGGCCGTTGCGGGAACCGCGGTGTTTATCGCATCTCGCTCAGCGCCGTGGTGCGGCCCGTGAGCATACGCAGCACCAAGAGATCCGAG
>CAYUZM010000678.1:0-4092 GCA_964449665.1 uncultured Solibacteraceae bacterium | reverse complement strand
ATTGGTGGCGGTAACGGGAAGTAGCCGGAGGGGGAGCGAGAGGGGAACCGGTGTGCTGGGGTTGCGAATCTCGCCGGCTGTGAAGGGGACGCTGTTCAAGGAGTCGGAGCTGAACAGCGCGCCGACCATGGCGACGCCGATGAGGCGGACTGTGTTCCAGTCGAGACCCGCGCCCCAGAATTGATCGCCGAAGTTGCGGGTCTGCGCGGCTTCGTTACTCCCGAAGAAGATGCAGGCGATGACGAGTCCGAGCAGGGCAAATGTCTTGGCGAAGGTGAAGACGTTTTGCACCAACGCGCCCGCGCGGACGCCCTGCGAGTTGACGAAGGTGAGGAGCACGATGACGGCGATGGCGACGGCCTGTTGCGGGAGTTGCGGAGCGAAGACGCCGAGGAATTTGGCGAAGGCGACGGCGACGGCGGCGATGGTTCCGGTTTGGATGACGAGGAACATGGTCCAACCGAAGAGGAAGCCGTAGAGGGGGCCGAAAGCCTCACGCAGGTAGACATACTGGCCGCCGGCGTGGGGCATGGCGGCAGCCAACTCGCCGTAGCTGAGGGCGGCGATCAAGGTGAGCAGCGCGGTGATGACCCAGGTCATCAGCATGGGCCCGGGCGCGCCGACCTGGCGCGAGATGTCAGCGGCCACGATGAAGACGCCGGAGCCGATCATGGAGCCCATGACGAGCATGGTGCCGTCGAGCAGGCCGAGGCTTTTTTGGAGCTGGTGGCCGGGTGGGGACGCGGGGCTTGGTGGGGTCATGGTGGCGTTCGATTATCCAGTCATACGCGTCCAGTCGCGAACGCGTTGCCGCAGGGTGGAGGGGTCGCAGGGGTCGGGGTAGAGATCGCCAATGACGGCGACTGAATCGGCGCCTGCGTCGAGGACGCTTTCCACGTTTTCGCGCGTGATGCCGCCGATGGCGATGACGGGGAGATTGGTGAGCATGCGGACCTGGACGAGGCCTTCGAGGCCGACCTCGGGGTCGGGCTTCTCTTTCGACACGGTGGAGAAGATGGGACCGATGGCGACGTAATCGATTGGTTCGAGCGTGGCGGCGCGCATTTGCGAAGCGTTGTGGGTGGAGAGGCCGATGATGGCTGAATCGCGCATGAGTCCGCGCGCGGTGGCGGCGGGCATGTCGTCCTGGCCGATGTGCAGTCCGGCGCCGGTGAGGAGGGCGATATCGGCGCGATCGTTGACGATCCAGATGACGCCGTGGCGGCGGCACTGTTCGGCAACTTTGTCGGCGTCTTCCAGATTGCGCTGCGTGGGATTGCCTTTGAGCCGGAGTTGCAGGATGCGCGCGCCGCCTTCGATCATGGCGACGGCGGATTCGGGCAACGTGCAGCCGCGGCGCTGGAGCGTGGGCACGTCGAGGATGGGATAGAAGCGGGGGAAGGCTGTCATTTCAGATGCCGTTCGAGGAACTCGCCGGTGCGGCGGAAGGCATCCTGTAGGGTTTCGTCGCGCACGAAGCCGTGGTCTTCCTGCGGGTAGTAGAAGTGTTCGAAGTTCTTGCCTTCGTGAATGAGCTTCTCGGTGAGTTGCACGGCGTCCTGGAAGAGGACGTTGGAGTCGACCATGCCGTGGATGATGAGCAGCGGGTTCTTGAGCAGGTGCGAGAAGTTGATGGGGGAGCTGCGGCGGTAGGCTTCGGGATTGGATTTCGGCGTGTTGAGGCGTTGCTGGGTGTAGCCGGCGTTGTAGTTTTCCCAATCGTTGACCGAGGCCCAGCCGACGCCCGCGCGGAAGGTATCGGGCGATTGGAGCAGGGCCATGTCGGTCATGAAACCGCCGTAGCTGACGCCCCAGATGCCCACGCGTTTCATGTCGATGCTGCCGAGCGAGGTCATGTAGTCGAGGCCACCGAGGACGTCGTTGAGGTCGTTGCCGCCCATGTGAAGGTAGACGCCGGTGCGCCAGTCGCGGCCGTAGCCGGTGCTGCCTCGGTAGTCGAGATCCATGACGACGTAGCCGCGGGAGGCGAGCCACGAGTTGAAGACGGAGCGGAGTTCGTTATAGCTGCCCCATTGTTCGAGGACGCTGGTGGCGACGCCCGCGCCGTGGATGTAAAAGACGCAGGGCCATTGTTGGCCGCCGCGCGATTGGGGTTCGTAACCGGGCGGAAACATGAGCTTGGCTTTGACGGGGGCCTTGTCGCCGCGCGAGGGGAAGGAGATGAATTGCTGTTTGGGCCAGGGGATGGAGTTGAACTCGGGGCGGGGCGAGGTGGTGATGCGTTTGGCGTCGAGCCAGAAGTCGAAGGGTTGGGAAAGGGTGGCCTGCATGAGGGCCCGGTGGGCGCCGTCTTCACTGGCAAGGCCGCAGTGGAGGCCTTGGCCGGTGGAGAGTTTTTCCTTGGCGGCAGGGGCGGTTGCCGTGGCGCCGGATTTCACGCGATAGAAGTGGCGCTGCGCGGTGCCCTCTTCGGTGGAGTTGAAATAGATCCAGCCGTCGGCCCTCCAGTGGGGATCGGCGCAGGTGAAGCCGACGGATTCGCCGCGCGTTTCCCAGTTACCCGTGGTGAGTTGTTGGCGGCCGTTCCCATCGGGGAGGGCGGTGTAGATGTGAGCGAAGCCGTCGCGTTCGCTGGTGAACATGAGGCGCTGAGAATCGGGCGACCAGTCGAAGGCGGGCGTTTCTACCCAGCGTTCATACGTTTCTTCGTGGGCGACGGTGGCATCGCCGGTGGAGGCGTCGTAGACGAGCAGTTGGGCGGTTTTGTGGTTGGCGCTGGTAATGGCCCAGGCGATGCGCCTGCTGTCGGGCGACCAGAGAGGCGATGTGGGGCCGAGCCGCGATCCGGGTTTGGGCGGCTTCATCGCAAGCGGTTTGCCGCCTTCGGCGGGGATGACGTGTATGGCGTACTCGGGGATCTCGTCGGCGGCTACGCTGCGGGCAAACAGGGGCGCTTCGACGTATTGGCCGGAGTAGTTGGGCAGCGGGAGTTGACGTGGCGCTCCTTTGCGGGTGAGCAGGGCGAAGCGTTTGCCGTCGGGCGACCAGGAGTAATCGCCGATGGCGCCTTCGGCGGCGGTGAAGTCGGTGACCTGCCAGAGCTGTCCGTTTTCGAGATCGAGCACGGTGAGTTGGCCTGCGCGGAGCGTGGCGAGCTTTTTGCCGTCGGGCGAGAACCGCGGGGCGGCTTCGGGAGCCTTGGTGCGCGTACGGCGGAAGGGAGCGGCCGTGCCGCTGGTGGATACGGTGAAGAGGTCGCCCTTGTAGATGAAGGCGGCGTGGCGGCCGTCGCCGCTCAGCGCAAAGCCAGTAAGACCCGGTTCGGGCATGACGTAGTTCTTGCGGCGCGGGTCTTTTTGCTCGGCGGTGAGCCAGAAGTCGTCCTTGAGCGCTTCCAGGCGCGTGAGACGGGTCGATCTTCCCGTGCGGGCATCGGCGGCATAGAGATCCAGGAAGCGGTTGCCGTGCTCGTTCCACAGGAATCCGGCGACAGGGGCTTGCCTGGCCCAAGCGATCTTGTCGGGACGCGTGCCCCACACGAACGGACGCGAGTAGAGGCGCTCCAACGGCCACATGGGCGATTGGGCCAGAGCGGCACCGGCGGCCAAAAGAAAGAACAGCCAACGCATGAATCGAATGGACCATGATAGCCTGCCGTTTGCCCTACGATTCCATGCCCAGGCTCACGCTGGGCCACTTCCCTACCCCGCTGGTTCGCATGGCGCGCCTGGAAACCGAATTGGGATCAAACCATCCGATTTGGATCAAGCACGACGACTATAGCGGGCCCGGCTTTGGCGGGAACAAGGTGAGGAAACTGGAGTATGAGCTGGCCGCGGCGCATGTGGCGCGGGCGACCGATGTGCTGACCACGGGCGGACTGCGTTCGAACCACTGCCGGATTGCGGCGGCGCTGGCGGCGCAATTGGGGCTGCACTGCCATCTTGTGCTGAATGGCGTGGAACCGGCGGGGGACAAGCCCGAGCCGGCAAGCCACGCGCTGGACAGAATGTACGGTGCGCGCATGCGGTATGTGGCACGAGGCGTGGACCGCGCTCCCGCGTTGGAGGCATGGGCGGAGGAGTTGCGGGGCGAGGGGCGGCGGCCCTATGTGATTCCGCTGGGCGCGTC
>CAYUZM010000677.1:0-4097 GCA_964449665.1 uncultured Solibacteraceae bacterium | reverse complement strand
GAGGTGGTGAACGGCGGATTCGCGAACATCAACATTACCTGGGGGCTGGGCGTGGCGATGGGGATTTTCGTTGCCGGCAAGATTTCGGGGGCGCATTTGAATCCGGCGGTGACGGTGGCGCTGGCGGTGCGGCGCGGGTTTGCGTGGGGGAAGGTGCTGCCATATGCGTTGGCGCAGACGGCGGGCGCTTTTGCGGGAGCGGCGGTCGTGTTCACTGGGTATCATGCGGCGTTCATGAAGTTCGATCCGGGGTTGGAGAAGACAGCGGGGGTGTTTGCGACGTTCCCGGCGTTTCCGGCGTCGCCGATGACGGGGTGGGTGGATCAGATTGTGGGCACGGCCCTGCTGGTGCTGTTGGTGCTGGCGATCACGGATGAAAAGAACCAGCCGGCGGGGGTGTTCACGCCGTTCGCAGTGGGGCTGGTGGTGGTGGCGATCGGTATGAGCTGGGGCACGCTGCATGGGTATGCGATCAACCCTGCGCGCGCTTTGGGGCCCAGGTTGTTCACGGTGGCGGCGGGGTTCAAGAACAACGGGCTGACGGATGGCACGGGAGTGTTTTGGGTTCCGCTGATCGCGCCGTTGATTGGGGGCGTGATTGGTGCGGTGCTCTACGATGCGGGGATCCGGCGATATCTGCCGGTGATGTTGCTGGCGGCCCTGGCTGGGGGGCCGGGCGCGACGATGGCGTGGGCACAGGGGACGGGGGCGCAGCAGACGATCGTGTTGAAGGCGGCGCGGCTGTTTGACGGCCGTTCGGACGCGCTGCAAACGCCGGGCGTGGTGGTGGTGAGCGGGGGGCGGATTGAAAGCGTCGGGGCGGTGTCGCCGATTCCGGCTGGGGCGAAGGTGATCGAGCTGGGAGACGCAACGCTGGCGCCGGGGTTCATGGATGCGCATACGCACTTGCGTTCGGAACGATCAGACGATACGCGGAACGACCGGATCCGGCAACTGGAAGAGACACCGGCGGAGCGTGCGCTGATTGTGGCGACATATGCGCGGAAGACGGTGATGGCGGGGTTCACGACGGTGCGCGATTTGGGGGGCGCGGACTTCATTGACGTGGGGTTGCGCAATGCGATCAACAAGGGGTATGCGGAAGGTCCGCGGATGCTGGTGGCGGTGCGTAGCATCTGCACGCTGGGCGGGCATTGCGACGGCACGAACGGCTACCGGTTTGGCTTTCTGAATCCCGACGCGATGATGCCGAATGTGGCGAGCGGCGCGGATGGGATGCGCAACGCCGTGCGGTGGGCGGTGAAGTATGGGGCCGATGTGATCAAGGTGACAGCCTCGGGCGGGGTGTTGTCGTTGAACGACGATGTGGACTCGCCGCAGTTGACGCAGGAGGAGTTGAACGCGCTGGTGGATGAGGCACATGCGAAGCGGAAGAAGGCGGCGGCGCATGCGCATGGAGCCGAGGCGGCGAAGCGGGCGATTCGGGCGGGGATTGATTCGATCGAGCACGGTTCGTTCTTGGACGATGAAGCGCTGCGGATGATGGTGGAGAAGGGGACGTACCTGGTACCGACGCTGATGGCGGCCGACAGTATTCGGGAGACGTGGCGGAAGGGCGGGCGGATGGATGCACGGACGGAGCGGAAGGCGCGGCTGGCGTTGGACGCGATGGATGTGACGGTGAGCAAGGCGATCCGGATGGGGGTGAAGATTGCGTTTGGGACCGATTCCGGGGTTTCGCAGCACGGGCGCAATGCGGAGGAGTTCAAGCTGATGGTGGGGCGAGGGATGAAGCCGGTGGACGCGCTGAAGGCGGCGACCAGTTCGGCGGCGGAACTATTGGGAGTGAGTGACCGGCTGGGGACGCTGCAGGCGGGGAGGGTGGCCGATATCGTGGCGATTCCCGGCAACCCATTGGAAGCGATTCAGAATACGGAGCGGGTGGCTTTTGTGATGAAGGATGGGCGAGTTGTGAAGGCGGTGACGCCATAGTGTGACGCCCCGGGGAAGCTGAAGGGCACCCGAGAGGCTGGGAGGCCTGACGCACTTGCTTTATGGGTTTAGTGGGGCTTTTCTCGGGAACGCTAGGTGTCGCAGTGCACGGGAATATGGTTGCGCCGTTAGATGCAAGTCTTCTAATATATAGGGACGGAGTTTTGTCGACGTGCCAGTTCGCGCCACGGTCAGTAAAGAACTCGCCGCCCTGTTCGGGGTGCTGGGAAACCCGCACCGCGTGCGGTTGGTGGAGGAGTTGCGCGAAGCCGAGGTGGATGTGAACGGGCTGCAGCGAGCGTTGGGGATCAGTCATTCCAGCGTGTCGCAGCATCTGGCCGTCTTACGGGCGCACCGGATCGTAACCGAACGCCGGGAAGGCCGTCACGTATACTACCGGCTGACGCAGTCGGAGCTGGCCGAGTGGGTGCGCACGGGACTGGATTTCATTGAACGGGATTTGAACCAGGAACTTGAGATACGCTCAGCGGTGGAACAGGTCCGAGTGATCTGGTCGCCTGGTTCTGTAGACTCGGAAGAGAGTATTGCCGTCGCGAAAGGGTCATGAAGCGAAGGACGCAGCTTTGGATCAGCGCTCTGCCGCTGCTGGCATTTCTGCTAGCGGCGGGGACGTCCGCGCCCGCGGTGCGGCACCAAGGCACTTCGCAGCAGCGGCACCGGATTCAACGGCCGACACGCACGAGCGGCGTGCGTCTGGATGGCGATCATCATCACGAAGAGACGCCGCACTATTTACTGCCGAAGGGCAGCCAGGAGTTTCCGCCGGGTGCGATGGCGGCGATTCCCGCCGCGGCCGCGCTGCCGCATCCCGTTCTAGTGGATGCAGGCACGGCCGCTCCGCCCTTAGTGCTCCGAGCCAGTAGCCGATTCCTGTTATTCCCTCCTGGGCGCTCACCGCCCGCTTCTCTCCTCATCACACTCTAATTCCAGCCGGCACGAGCCAGTGGCGCATTCGCGCGCGCTGTGTCCGTGCAAATCAACCTAACAGGTGTCCGCGAGGAGTCCCACAAGGGGAGAGAGCGTATGAATCAATTGATTAAGGGATTGGAGCGTTTTCAGACGGAAGTGTTTCCGCAGGAGCAGGCGCTCTTCGAGCATCTGGCGCAGAATCATCATCCCGATACGATGATGATCACCTGCGCCGACGCGCGGATCGTACCGGGACAACTGCTCCAGACCAAGCCGGGCGAACTGTTCATGCTGCGCAACGCGGGGAACATGGTGCCGGCCTACACGACGGCGTTAGGAGCCGAGGCGGCGACGATCGAGTATGCGATGTCGGTGTTGAAGGTGAAGCACGTGATCGTATGCGGCCACACCGACTGCGGCGCGATGAGGGCGGTATTGAAGCCTGAGTTGGCCGAAGAACTGCCGGCGGTCCGGAACTGGCTGCATCATGCCGGTTGCGCGCGGAAGATCGTGATGGACCAGCACGGACATGAGCCGGAGCCGGTTCGACTGCGGCGGCTAGTGGAAGAGAACGTGATGGCGCAGTTGGTGAATTTGCAAACGCATCCGTCGGTGGCGTCGAGGCTGCTGGCCGGGGCGGTGCATTTGTATGGCTGGGTATACGAGATCGGCACAGGAAGAGTGTTCGCCTTCGACGCGGAGCGGAACGAGTTCCATCCGTTGCAGACGGGACTTCCGGCGCGGATGTTGCCGATGATGAGGCCGCCGGTGAGTCCGGCGTTTGCCGACTGAGGAGAGCGAAGATGAGCGAATCGAACAATAGCGGACGTTTTTCATTTCCACCGGGGAAGGATTTCCTGGCGTCGATCGTGGTGTTTCTGGTCGCGTTGCCGCTATGCATGGGCGTGGCGATCGCGTCGGGCGTGCCGCCGGCAGCGGGGTTGGTGACCGGAATCGTAGGCGGGATTCTGGTTGGACTAATCGGAGGAGCCCCGCTGCAGGTGAGCGGGCCGGCGGCCGGACTGACGGTTTTGGTCTGGGAGATGGTGCAGACGCACGGAATTGGAATGCTGGGCACGGTGGTGCTGATTGCTGGTGCGATGCAACTGGTGGCCGGGCTGTGCAAGACGGGGCAGTGGTTCCGAGCGATTTCGCCTTCGGTGATTCACGGCATGCTGGCGGGTATCGGCGTGCTCATCTTCGCTTCGCAGTTT
>CAYUZM010000676.1:2781-4098 GCA_964449665.1 uncultured Solibacteraceae bacterium | reverse complement strand
CTCACCCCACCCTAACCTCTTCCCCCACCCGCTGCAGCACAATCCGCTCCGCGCCACTCCCCGCTGCGTTGAACAGTCGCTCAATCGGTTCCCGGAACGGCTCGCGGCCCAGCGGAAACGTCTGGTGGTGCATGGGGAAGAACCGCTCCGCGCCCGCCTCGGCCGCCATGCGCCACGACTGCTCGGGCGTGCAATGCGCGCGAATCCACGGGTTGTAAGCGCCAATGGGCATCATCGCCAGCTCGAACGGGCGCGAGGCCTTCAGGTTGCGGAAGAGGTCCGTGTTCGCCGTGTCGCCTGCGAACAGTACGCGCCGCGTGGGGCCGTCGCCGGTGGATTCGATCACATAGCCGTTGTAGCCGCGATAGGTGTCCGAGCGCAGCCGCGCGCCCCAGTGGTTTACCTCGATCGCCGTAATGCGCAGCGGCCCGGCCTGCACGCTCTCGCCCCAACGCATTTCGCGCACACGCTGGTAGCGGTCCGCGCGGATAATATCCGAGGTCGCATGCGCCATCACCACCTCGGTCTGCTTGCCCTCCAGCGCCGCCATCGACGGCGTGTCGAGGTGGTCCATGTGTGCGTGCGAGTTCAGAATAAGATCGATCTTCGGCAGGTCGCCGACGCCCAGTGCGGGCTCAACCAACCGCTTCACGCCGAGCGTGGCGATGCCCAGGCTGATGCCCGCGCGCGTACTGAACACGGGATCGGTCAGCACGGTGTAGCCGTTGATGCGCAGCAGCACGGTCGAGTGGCCGAGCCAGGCCGCATGCACGCCGTGATCGGTCCAGTCGCGCCACTTCGGGCGCCGCGCGGCGGGCGCGATCTCGCGGCGCAGGTCGTGCACAAACTGCCGCCAGAAGCTCGGGGCGGCGTTGTAGGCCATGCCGGCCACCGTAAGCGCGGCGCCGGCGCCCAGTCCGGAAACGATCAGTCGACGGGATGCCATCAGGTCCAGGAATACCTTTCTTCAGTCCACGGATTGCCGTTCATGTGATAGCCGTTGCGCTCCCAAAATCCGGCCGTGTCTTCGTTCAGGAACTCCAGGCCGGCCACCCACTTCGCGCTCTTCCAGGCGTACAGTTTCGGCACGATCAGCCGCGCCGGGGCGCCATGTTCCGGGGCCAGCGGCGTGCCGTCGTGCATGAGCGCCACCAGGGCGTCTTCGGAGATGAATTCGTCCACGGGCAGGTTCGTCGTCCACCCATAGTCATAACCATATGCAAGCACAAACTTCGTGTCTTGCTTCAAGCCTCCGGCCAGATCCAACGGGTGCCGCGTCGAGACGCCTTCCCACACGTTGCCCAGCCGCGACCCGCG
>CAYUZM010000676.1:0-2771 GCA_964449665.1 uncultured Solibacteraceae bacterium | reverse complement strand
GGCCGTCACAACCCTTGCCCGGACCGGCACGGATGGGGCACGAAAGTGAGGGCGGCGAACACCTTCCCCGCCGGAAGCTGGGGAAACTCCGCCCACGAAAGGTCCACCTCGCGGTTCACACCACCCCACATACGGAGGCGCCAGGAGTCCAGGTCAATGCGCGGCGGTCCGGAGGCGTCCAGCACCGGCCATTTCCTTGTGCGCGACTGGCCCGGCGGGATGCGATTCTCCCGGTGCGTGTCCGGGCTTACGATAACGTCTGTAGGCTGGTCTGCGGGCGTGGGCACCACATCCGGTTGTAGCTTATCGAGATCCACTCCAAACATATTGACGATTCTCCCCCACACACGGTTCATAACGAATTGCGACTACACATATTTTACGGATGCTGCTGAGCCAATAACGGTTCAGGCATAGCGTATAATCCTGCCCTCAAGTTTCTCATTCCAAGTGAGAAATCCCGCCACAGGCATCGACTATTCCACCGTGGAAAAGTGGATGCGCCGTCCGTTGTGTCTCTTTCTGGCCCTACTTTTGACGCTCGCGCCTCTTGCCGGACGCGATCGCGGCGGGCAGGCGGAGTTCATTGGCGGCACGATCGAAGACCTGACGGTCGGCGTGGACGGAGCCATCTTCACCACGCACCGCAGCATGTTCCACTTTGCTACCAAACGCACCACGCTCGCCATTCCCTACGCCCGCATCAACCTGATCGAGTACGGCCAGAAGGTGGACCGGCGCTACATCGCCGCCGTCCTCATCTCGCCCCTGTTCCTGCTGAGCAAAGCCCGGCGTCATTTCCTGACCTTGGGCTACACGGATGAGCAGGGCGACCAGCAGGCGCTCGTGTTCCGCGTTGAAAAGGGCGACGTGCGCGTGGTGTTGGCCTCGCTTGAGGCGCGGACGGGAATCAAGGTGACCTTCCAGGATGAAGAGGCGCGGAAAGCAGGTAAGGGATGAGTCGGACAACCACGTTTGTGGCCTGCGGGGCCTTGTTGACGTGCGGCGCGATGGTGACCGCATGGGGTGATCTTTCCGATGAGGATCCGGTCACCGGCCTGTTGACAGTGAAGAGGTTGTACGTCGAGCGGCTGCAAGGCGGCGAGTCCGCCGTGCAGATTCGCGACATGATCGTCAGCAGCCTGCAGCGGTCGCGCCTGTTCGTCATCACCGAGAACGAGCAGCGCGCCGACGCCGTGCTGAAAGGCTCGGCCGAGGACATGATCTTCACCGACACCTTCCAGACCAGCGAAGGCGTAAACGGGCGCGCCAGCTTCAGCGGCGGCACGGACCGCCAATCGAGTTCCAGCTACACGCGCGGTCCGTCGATGAGCGCGGGCGTGGGCGACAACGAATCGACCCGCATCGCCGAACGGAAGCATGAAGCGCTGGCGGCCGTGCGCATCGTCGCCAAAGACGGCGATGTCCTGTGGGCGACCACGCAGGAGAGCATGGGCGCGAAGTTCCGGGGCGCCAGCGCCGACGTTGCTGAGAAGGTGTTGAAGCAGCTTCTGGCCGACTACCAGCGCGCGCGCGGCCTGCGGTTCGGCGCACTCAGCGGCCGTGAACGCGAACCCTCTTTCGGGTCGAAGTCTGACCCGAAATAATCTCAACGTCGCGCGCGAGCACGCCGAAGTGGCGCGCCAGCACGTCGCGCAGTTCCTCGTTGGCTTTGCCCTTTTCAGGCACCGCGGCGAGCTTGACTTTGAGTGCGCCATCGGCCATCTCGCCCACAACTTCGCTCTTCGAACTGCGCGGGATGACTTTGACGGTGACGTTCATGGGGTCAGTTTCCCGGCTTGCCATTTACTTCCGAGCATCTAACCAGCCATATGTAGGCCACATGTTGTCTCCCCACACCCAATTCACCGCGTGTCGTCATAAACAGGCCCAATCTTTCGTTGACGTCGTCACACTCTATTGTCATAATGTGGGGCGTACTTGGGAGGTATTTGCATGTATAGAAGGTCCATATACAGGCTCTTTGTGGTCCTCCTTGGCACTCTCTGTGCTGCCCCCCTCCAAGCTTCGCGTAAGTCCACGCCTGTAACGATACCTGACAGAACTTCTTCCATCATTCAAATTGTACTAATTCAATGGCGTCCTGAGATCAGCCCAAGCGAAAGGCGAAGTGTCCTTTTCGGCGTCGAAGACATGGCGAGGGAAATTCCAGGAATCAAACGCTTTTGGCTCAACCCATTGCGCGTACAACCCGAAGGCTTCACCGACGCGTTCATAATCAGATTTGAGAACTCAACGGCCGTGAAGCGGTACGAACTCCACCCAGTGCATGACGAATGGAGCAATCGTTATCGTCAAATGCGCCTACGAAGCATATCTAGCCAAGTAACAAATCTTCAGTAGCGGCTTGCGAGAGAAGGGATAGGTACAATGAGAGAACTCACCTCACATTCAGCAAATGGAGGACGAAGGAACTTCGTCTCGCGCTTATCCACGCTCATTGGCCTTGGATGCGGCTTTCATTTCAGTCGCACTCCATTACGATCGCAAACCCACTATCCAAAGCCTACATATGTTCCTCCGGGTTATCAGCCTGCAGCCTTCTATACGGGGCGCTCTGATGGCTTCGGCGGTGGCGACTCGGAATTCTGTATAATCTACATCAATCCTACAATCGTTTCAAAGAGTGGCGGCGGTTTCACTCATCCGCTTCAGATCTTCTACGCCCGTACTCCCAAGAAACCCATGTCCGGCACAATTGATCGCGCCCCCACACCCATCGAAATAGCCATTCGAGGCGTTATACCTGT
>CAYUZM010000675.1:0-4106 GCA_964449665.1 uncultured Solibacteraceae bacterium | reverse complement strand
GCCGCGCATGACCAACACGTTCATGCTGGCCGGGCAGAGCGATCCCGAAGAGATCGCGCGGTCGGTCAAGAGCGGGCTCTACTGCGCGACATTTGGCGGCGGGCAGGTGGACATTACGAGCAGCAACTTTGTATTCGATGCAACGGAATCGTACTTGATTGAAGACGGCAAGATCACGCGTCCGGTGCGCGGGGCGACGCTGATTGGAAATGGTCCGGAAGCGATGCAGCGGGTGACGATGGTGGGCAACGATTTGGCGCTCGATGAAGGCATCGGCATATGCGGCAAAGACGGGCAGAGCGTGCCGGTGGGAGTGGGCATTCCCACGGTGCGGTTGGATGGAATCACGGTCGGAGGCACCTCGCGTTGAACTGGCACGAAGCACCGCATTTGGAAGAACTGGCCGCGCGCGTCGTCGCGCTCGCGAAGGCCTCGGGCGCGACGGACTCCGAGTGCACGGTTAACGAGGGCAGCGAGTTCAGCGCCACCGTGCGCATGGGCGAAGTGGAACAGGTGAAAGAGGCGGGCTCGCGCGGTGCGGGCGTGCGTGTGTTGTTTGGGCAGTGCACGGGCTCTTCCTATACGAGCGACCTCACCGACGATGGGCTGAAGGCGATGGTGGCGCAGGCCGTGGCGCTGGCGAAGATCACCACGGAAGATCCCTTCGCGGGGCTGCCGGATGTGGCCGACTTCGGGACCATCCAGCACAACCTGGAGCTTTTCTACAACGACGTGGAGGCCTTGGACGCGGCTACAAAGGTCGAGATGGCGCGGGCGGCGGAAAAGGCGGCTCTGTCGCTTGATCCAAGGGTTTCGAACTCCGAGGGCGGTTCGTTCGGCAGCTATCTGGGAGCGAGCGCATTCACCAATTCGCGGGGCTTTTCGGGCTCGTATCGCGCGTCGAACTGTTCGTTGAGCGTCGTGCCCGTGGTGAAAGACGGCGACGCGATGGAGCGCGACTATTGGTATTCGACGGCGCGTTCGGCATCGAAGCTGGAGCCGCCCGAAGAGGTGGGCCGCAAGGCCGCCGAGCGTGCGCTGCGGCGCTTGAACGCGCGGTCGCTTTCGACGCGCAAGTCGCCGGTGATCTTCGAGCCGCGCGTGGCGCGTTCACTGCTGAGCCACGTGTTTGAGTTGCTGCATGGCGAATCGGTCTATCGCAAGGCGTCCATCTGGGCGGGCAAGATTGGCGAGCGGGTCGCCGCGCCGGACGTGACGGTGGTGGACGATTCGACGATGCCCGGCCTGTTTGGCTCCACGCCGTTCGACGATGAAGGAGTGGCCAGCCGCCGGAACATTTTGATCGACCGCGGTGTCTTGAAAAGTTACCTCTTGAATACCTACACGGCGCGGAAACTGGGCATGCGATCGACGGCCAGCGCGAGCCGAGGCCTGACCGGAAACGCCGGCATCGGCCATGGTAATTTGTATCTGGAATCGGGCGCCCTCGCCCCTTCCGATCTGTTGCGCCGCATGGGCACGGGCCTGTTCGTCACCGAACTGATGGGCCACGGCTTCAACGCCGTTACGGGCGACTATTCGCGCGGCGCGGCGGGGTTGTGGATTGAAAAGGGCGAAATCGCCTTCCCGGTTTCCAAAGTCACCATTGCCGGGAATTTGAAAGAGATGCTGAATCAGGTGGCCGCCATCGGCGACGATCTCGAGTTCCGTGGATCGGTTGCCGCGCCCACGGTCGCCATCGGGGAGATGACCATCAGTGGCCAGTGAGATTCTATCCACGCGGCAACAGGCGAGCGAGCCGGCCAGCCGGGTGCCGTTTCTGATCGTGAGCGCCGTGCTGCTCATCGGCGCGGCGGGGTTCTTCTATCTGCGCGAGACCTCATCCAGCGGCCCGGCGCCGATGGTGCTTTCGCCGCAAGCCAAAGCCTATGTGAAGAACCTGAAGCTCGCCGAGGTGGGCATGAAGGCGACGGAGAGTTACATGGGCGGGGCTGTAGTGGAGATCACCGGCAAGATCACCAACAATGGACCGACGCCGCTCAAACAGGTGGATCTCTATTGCGTCTTCTACGACACGATGAGCCAGGTGGTTCTGCGCGCGCCGGTTTCGATCGTGCGCGCCAAGACCGGCGGTCTCGCCCCAGGCGCCACGGCGGATTTCCGGCTGCCGTTTGACAACTTGCCGCCTTCCTGGAATAACGACATGCCGCAACTGGTCATTGGCCAGATTGTGTTCTAAGACAGCGAACGATACCCTGAAGCACGCCATGCGCCGCATACTGATCGTCGACGACGATCCCGACCAACTGGAGATCCGCGAACTGGTGTTGCGGCGCGCGGGGCACCGCACGGCCACGGCGCGTGACGCGGCGGCGGCGCTCGAAGTGTTCGACGCGGGCCGCTTCGACACGGTGGTGATGGATTTGCGGTTGCCGACGCCCGAGGAGGGGCTGCGCCTGATTCGCGGCCTGCGCGAGCGTTCGGCCAAGGTGCAGCTCATTGTGCTCAGCGGCTGGCCCGCCGATATCGAGCGGCAGCCCGAGCGGGCGATGGTGCAAGAGGTTCTCGCCAAGCCTATCAAGTCCGAGGGGCTCATCAAGAAGCTGGCCCAGTTCGCGAGCATGGCGCTGCTCCTGTTTGCCGCGGCGACGGTGCAGGCGGCCGAGGCCGTGCTTTCACTCGACGAGCCGGGTGAGGTGGTGGCAGAGATCGAATTGAGCGCGCCGGGTGCGCAATGGAACCGGAAGGGCAGGGAAGGCGCGGTGGCCCGCGTCACCGTGGATGGCAAGCTGGCCGCGCATGTGCCGGTGTTTCTCGGCGGCGCCCCGCACACGCATGCGATACTGCTGGGCCGCCATGCCTCGGGCCGGCGCGTGGGGAAGGTCGAACGCGATGCCGCCACGCCTGCGGGTGTTGAGCTCAAGGTCGGAGCCGTGCAGTTGCGCCGCTATGCGCCCAGCGACCCCAGCTTCCAGATGATTGCCCACGCGCCGATTCTCTTTGCGCGGCGCGACGATCAGTACTTCTCCGACGTTCCGCTGCTTGCTTACTGCGAACGCCGGGCCGAGGGCGCGAATACCGTCCTCGAATACACGATCATCTTCAGCAACGAAGATGGCGGCACCTCCACGCGCGCGCTGATGGCCCGCTGGGGCCGCACCACCGACATTGAGTATGTCTACCGGGTGACGTTCGATTCCGCCGGGAAGAGGTTGTCGGGAATCATTCAAACGCGCGGCCACGCCGATGTCGAGTTTGCCGGGGAGAAGGAAGCCGAACATCCGTTGCTGGGCGTGGTGACATTAAACAACATGGTGGCGCCGGAAGGCCGCAGCGCCATTCGCTGGGCTCCCGCGCCCGTTGCCGCCGATCTTTCGAAAGCCTCGCGCGAACTAGTGATGGATCGCGCCGCGTGGACTTACCGCGTGGCCAGCGAAGAACTGGAACGCGAAGGCAAGCTGCGCCCCTTCGGCACGGTGGAGGGCCAGAACATCAGCGATCCGCGCAACTACCTTTACGTGGAAGCCCGCATCGCGAACCGCAACGCCCGTATAAGCCCCGCGGTGCGGCTGCGTGACAACGGCACGTGGCGCACGGCACACATCGGGCGCGCCGATTATGCCGTGGAACGCGGTGGCTGGGCGCGCATGGCCATCGAGTTGCCGCCCGGAAGCAAGGCCGCGGATGTCGCCGAGCTGGGATTCGCCTGTCTTACCGAACCCGCAAGTTCGAAAGCGCCCGCGCCGCTGGCGGGTACGTGCACGCTGGAAGCCGTGGGCGCGGTGTTCCTGCTGGACAACGAGTTCAGGCCGGGCGCGCACCTTTGGAAGAAGCCGGTTGCCGCGCCGGTGGTGATCGAATCGGGCCAAACGGCGTCGCTGCCGTGGAACTGAACGACGTCATGTCAATTTGAAGCGCACCAATAGGCTACTGGAGTGACGCTGCAATTTTCTTCATTTCCTCAAGAGTGACGTTGCCGCTCCTGAAGGCGCGGATGCCTACCGTCAGCGTCCCGAATCTGAATGCGAGGCTGTGGGCGTCGTCGTTTGTCCAGCGGAATCGTTGCCCGTTGAAGCCGTGATCGCCATCGGGAGCGTGCCGCGGTTGTAGCTGCCGGTGAAGGGCTCGTCGTCGAACTTGTAGCC
>CAYUZM010000674.1:0-4106 GCA_964449665.1 uncultured Solibacteraceae bacterium | reverse complement strand
GACCATCGACGCCATCTTCTACCGCGAACAGCACGGACCGCCCTTCCACGAGCGCGAAACCTACGCCAAGTACATCGAAGTGGCCATTGAACACGAAAACGTCGCCGTACGAAGCCACGAAGAGATCAACAAACTCCAGCTCATCAGCGCACCCCTCAAAGTCCTCATCACCTACCCCGGCAACCATCAGCCCGACGAGACGTACCTGTACCGTTACGCGCCCATCATCCAGGCCGCCGATATCTTCGGCGACATCAGCACCCTGCGCCGCCAATTGGTCATATTCGGCCGCAAACGCAACCGTTCCATCAACTGGACCGCCCACATCTATTTCACACCCGGCTTCCGCCCCCTCTCCGAATCGCCCGCCACCTCTCCCGCCGCGCCACCCGCGTGAATCGGCGTTGATCGGCGGCCAATCATTCCGAATCCCCTCACGGCCATCCTCGCAAGCAACTCACGAACCGGCTTCCCTACGTACTCGCCTCGCACGCTCCCGCTCACCCCGCATTTCTCCAAAACCTCTGCAACCAGGCCATCCGCATACCACTACACCGCCGCGCGCCAGGGGCGCGTAGGCGGCGCGGTTAGCGCCGCCGCCGCACCCGCCACAACCCAACCACCACCGCCACGCCCACCATCCCCACCGTCCCCGGCTCCGGTACAGGAGCCGGGCTCCCCCCCGGCGCCAGGCTGATCACATACACCGTCACGAAGTGCCCCAGGGCCTCCGCCTCCTCGCCGTCGTCGCCCGGCGTACCCGCGATCTGGAAACCGGCGAGCGTCGGCGTCATGCCGTAGCGTAACGCCGCCTCGCCCGCCACTCCGGCCAACATACCGGCCACCGAGTCCGGTCCGTCGAACCGCAGCGAAAACGTGTGCGTGCCCACCTGCACATCGGCCAAGGCCGAACCGCCTCCTAACACCAGTTCATTGGTGAAAGTGGAATCCACCGAAGCCGTCGCGATCCCACCGTCGGAATTCAGCGCCGGCGCGGCGGCATAGTTGCTGTCCCGCGAAACCCGCGTGTGCAACTCCGTCCCATTCGCCCCCACCAGCCCCTCTACCGGACCTTCCCACACCGCCGTCAACCACCCGTGCGCCAGTGTCTCCACCGCGATCAGATAGCCGGAGTTGCCCGGGTCCTCCACCGTGAACGTGATCTCGTAGGCCACCGACGCCGTCGCGCCGAAGCGCTCGCCCACTCCGCCCGAACGCGCCGCCAGCAGCCACCCAAACTGGTTCGTGAACGAACTCATCGCCCCGAACGTGTCCACCGCCGACGTGGCCATGTTCCCGCTCCGGAACTCGGTCAGCTGGGTGCCCGACTCCGTCGCGAAATCGGGCGTGCCCAGGTTCTCCACCGAAATCGAAGCGATGGTGGCCGCCTGCGCCGGCAGCGCCGCCAAAATGCAAGTAAGTACAATCAGGTTTTTCATCGTGTCCTCTCCGTACTTACTGCAAATTCCCGTAGAACGTAATCACCTGCGCCTGCTGCCAGCGGTCCACCATTTGGAACTCCAGCGGCGACGAGGCCTGGCCGCCGGCATTGAAATACTGCGGGGCCGGGAAGCGCGACAGCATGTACAGCATCCGCTCCTCCAACGTCGGCTGCAGCTTCATCAGCAGAATCGTCCCCATTGCATTCGCGCACGTCACCTGCGGCCACGGCGCCGGACCAAGGAACGGCCACGGTGCCGCTGTTCCCATCGGACACATCCCGAACGCCGTGCGCAGCACCGTCGCGTTCGAAGACTTCCCCGAACTCCATTCCGGCACCAGCCGGTTCAGCGTCCGGTTCGACGCCGGCGAGAGACTCAGCTCCGGATCGAACAGGTCGATCGCCGTTCTCAGCCACAGCGTATAGCCGCCGTTTCCATCCGAAGTCAGCACATCCAGTTCAAGCGCGGCCAGTTGATAGGTCAGCTTCTGCTCGCCCGGCGGCACCGGCACCGGCACGTTCGGCGGCTCCGGATTGATGTAGGTGTACGGCATGATCGTCGGCCTCACCCGCAGCGTCACCGGCTGGTTGCCCATGCTCTCGAAGTTCCCGTGCAGGTTCGAAAGCGTCACGCCCGTCAAGACCGCCGGTGAACTGCCCGTCGCGCCCGGCGGCGGAATCAGGCCCAGGTCGTCGTTGGTCGGCTGCCAGTCGAACGTCAGCAAAGTCGACGTCGACAGCTCCTTCACCACTTGGTTCAATGCTCCCGTCGTCACCGAGTAAGAAACGTCAAACGGCGTATTGTTCGGGCTGCGGTTCGCCAGGCACCCCCAGTTGTCGTGTGAGCACGCATAAGGATCCGGCTCCGCGTACACCCAATCGGTAGGCGAGGGGCTGGTGAGCGACCGCGCGTTCGTATTCAGGAACGAGAAGAACCGGTCCTGCAAATTCTCGCTCTCGTTCCGGTTGTACTTGTGCGTCAGCTCGTGGTCGGCGCCCGTCGGCGTTCCCGCCAGTTGCGTATCGCCGTAGATCCCCGTCTCCCAACGGCTGAAAATCAGATCCAACGCGTTGGCCTCCTGCGTCCTCGGCGAGCCCTGCCTCCACACCGTATTCAACGAGTCCTTCATCCGCGTCTTGAACCGGTCCACCAATGCCTCGGCGTTGTGCGTGAACCCCGGCAAACTGCAAATTCCTCGCGCCACGTCTTTGGTGAATTGCCCTCCCAGGTTGAACAACGGATTCGGGGAAGACGACGCCTCCATCTGGTTCCGTTCCAAGGCCGCGCTCGAACTGTTGTCCTGTTCCATCTCGTAGTTGGTCGCCGCTACCGTGTGCGGCGACATCGCTCTCAATGTGATCCCGGTACATTTGCGCCAATCCGCCAACTGAGAATTGGATGTGATCTGTGTTTCCGGAATATTCACCGACGTCCGCGTCGCCTGTACGCACGCGCGGGCGGGCTCGTGCGCATAGCGGATGAACATGTTGCGCGCCTCCGCGTTGATCACCCCATCCACCGGGTTGAGATACGAAAGCGACGTGAAGTAGGGCGGCGTCGCCCCTGTCGTTCCCAATTCCAGGTTCACGCTGGAGATTCCGCTGCTCACCATCGAACTCGCGTCGCCCCGCAGCGATCCCCCGCATACCTCAAACCGCGCGGCCACCGGTAACTCACGCACGCAGCTCGCGTCCATGATCCCCTGCGCCGCCGCGACGCTCACAATCGAAGCGACCCACCCCGCCGGAAGTGCCGAGGCGATCAACTGCGGAATCGTTCCATTCTCCACGAACGACTTCGCCGCCAGGTAGTAGCCGTATTGATCCACGGCCCGATCCCGCGCCGTCGTCCATGCCGCCGTGTTGAGGAAAGCTGATGGCGCTTCGTTCAGCGCCACACACGCCTTCGGCGTCGGATTTCCAGGCCCTGGCAAATTATTCCGCGCCGTATTCATCGTCTCGGTCGCGTTGAATCCACGAAAACTTGTCGTCAGCCTCCCGTCGAATTCCGTCCGGCTCGGTTGCGGCATCACGCGCCGGTGCAGCCCTTCCAGCGTGTTCAAACCTCGCCCGGTCGCCTCCATCGCGAGCGACTTCTCAATCTCGCCGCCCGCGTACTTCGGGTTCAGGTGCGGATTCCATCGCTTATCGAAAATCACCACCCGCGTCCGCGCCTTCACCTCTCCCGTGGCAATCTCCAGCAAATCGGCCACAATCGGCTTCGCCACGTGATCCTGGTT
Source organism: uncultured Solibacteraceae bacterium (assembly GCA_964449665.1). Lineage (GTDB taxonomy): Bacteria > Acidobacteriota > Terriglobia > Bryobacterales > Bryobacteraceae > JAFLBB01. The sequence continues at coordinate 425 of CAYUZM010000674.1, read as the reverse complement.
CGCCAGCGCCTGGCTATAGGCATAAGCCGCCCATCCTAACGCCGGCGCCGTCGGCCCCATCGGCAGCCGGATGGCAAACCGGAAGTTCGTCGTGCTCGCCCCCACCGCCGTAAAGGTTGCGTTGACGTTCTGCACCAGCACCACGAAGTCGGTCGAACTCATCCCCGGTGGCAACGTCATCGAGCCCTCCACCAGCAGCGTCTCGCTCGCTACGTTGTACTGCGCCGACGCGGCATCGAACGTATCCTTGTTCTGCCAGTCCAGCCCAATCCCAAACCCGGTGGTCACCTGCGCGCTCATCACTCCCACCCCGGCCGCCCAAATCGCGGCCAACACCACAACCGCCCCGGCCGTTTCGGCCAGCCCCACCCCGGCGGCCCTCCTCGCGGCCCGTGACGCCACCACGAGGCGCATCTACACCTGGA
>CAYUZM010000673.1:0-4107 GCA_964449665.1 uncultured Solibacteraceae bacterium | reverse complement strand
GAACGGATGCTGGGATCGTTTCTGGGCACGGAGCGGGAACGGTACGTGGTGGCGACCAAGTACAGTTTCAGCACGCGGCCGGGCGACGCGAACGCGGGAGGGAACCATCGCAAGCACATGGTGGAGTCGCTCGATGCGAGCCTGAAGCGGCTGGGGCTGGCGTATGTGGATCTGTATTGGGTACACGCATGGGACCAGTACACGCCCGCCGATGAAGTGATGCGCGCGCTGGACGATCTGGTGCGCGCGGGCAAGGTGCTCTACACCGGAATCTCGGACACGCCGGCCTGGGTGGTGAGCCATGCTCATACGCTGGCGGAGTTGCGCGGATGGACACGATTCGCGGGGCTGCAGGTGGAGTACAGTCTGCTGGAACGGACGGCTGAGCGGGATTTGCTTCCGATGGCGCAAGCGATGGGGATTGGCGTGACGGCGTGGGGCGCATTGGGGAGCGGGATTTTGACGGGCAAGTACCGGAATGCGGCGCCGGACGACGACCGGCGGTTGGACAAGACGGACTTCACGCCGTTGACCGAACGCAATCTTGGAATCGCGGATCTGGTGGGCGACGTGGCGGCCGAGATTGGTTGCAAGGCTTCGCAACTGGCGATGGCGTGGGTACGCTCGCGGCCCAACGTGATTCCGATTATCGGCGCACGCACGACCAAACAACTGGAAGACAACCTGGGGTGCCTGGATGTGGAGTTGCCGCCCGCCGCGCTGGACCGGCTGAATCAGGCGACGGCGATCGACCTTGGGTTTCCGCACGATTTTCTGCGGCGGCCGTTCGTGCAGAACCATCTGCACGGGGGAATGTTCGACCGGATTCGCCGTCACGAAGGTTAGGCGCGAACGGCGTCGGCCCTAAAGGTCTCCGTCGGTGGATTCGACCACGAAACCGAATTGCACGCTCTTTACCGGAAGGTAGACGGGCGGCAGGCTGCCGCGCTGGATACTGAGCCGCACTCCATAGCGGATGCGGGCCGACTCCAGCAGGAACACCTTGACATCGGCCTGCAACCACGGCCGGATGCCGCGCTCGAAGCCTTCGGGGCGGGCGAGCCAGCGGTTGATGGTTTGCGCATGGAACTCGAGCCGGCGGATGGGAGCCGCACCCCCGCGCGCTTGCGCCACAAGCGCCGCGTCGGCCCCCATCTTCACCCGCGCCTGATCCCGGCCGGCTTCGACGCCACCCGCCAACCAACGGAAGCGGAACCAGCCTGGCGCGCCCGGCAGCCTCACGCGCCGGGTTGTGGACTGCAGGCTCCAGGCCGCGTCCACCAAACCGAGCCACTGTCCCTGGCCGGCGGCGTCGCCTTCCAGCTTTACGCCCGCCTCGACAATATGCCCGGCAAACCATTTCCTTTGCAGTTCCTCGATCGGCTTCGATGCGCCGGACGTGGGACGAGGCGAAGCGGCGAGCAGTTTGGCAAGGCTCGCGCGTTCGGCCCGATGGAGCAGAAAGCTTTTCCGGTAGCTTGCGCCCGCTTCGAGGTTTCGCGGATCCATTCCGGAGACACTGCCGCGCTTGAGGCGGAAAAAGTAGTTCAGATCGTTTGATCCTGAATCGGTGCGCGCGAGGCTGACGTCGGCCGCGCCGATCGTGCCGGCGGCGCCGGTTGGGGCGTCGGAGCCGATTGTGCCAGCGGAGCCGGTTGGGGCCCCGGAACGGCCCAGGAACATACTGGCGAACAGGTTGCGTTCCTGTTGGAGCTTGGGCAATGAGCGCAAGGTCTCCAACACTCGCGCGAACTCCTGTTCCCTGTCGCGGGCGAGGCGCCCCTGGCCGCAGATATCCTTCAGGACCGCGCCCGCGACTTCCACCGAACCCAGGCAAACCCGGAGCTTCGTATGTCCGGCCGGAGGGTTACCGGCGAAGTACACACGCAGCATCCGGGGTCGTCCGCCCAGGCCCTCGGCCGGCGAAGGGCTCAATGCGGTCTCATCCATACCGTCCCCCAACGAGTACAGAGAGACACGCTCAGCCGAGGAAACCTTTACGATGCCGGAGAAAGAGAGGTCGGCGTAAGATGCGCCAGGAATGTGGACGGCTTCGACACGCGCGAGTGCGCCTTGGGTCTGCGCGTGTCCGCGCATGCACAGTAGCAGCGCGAGCAGACAAATGAAGGACCACAACCGGGGGTTGGCCGTCATTGTCGTTGAATCGACGGGGGGTTGGATGGCCTAGCGCACTTTCATGAGCAACGCCACGCGGATGAAAGCTGCATAGGACTCGATGCGGTGGTCCGGCTGATCGAGCACGCCGCCGTTGTCGTCCAACTCGGCGGCGATTTCCGGGAGCATTTGTTTGAGTTGTTCGCGCAAGAGCGGCATCTGGGCGGTGCCGAGTCCGACCGCGTGAAAGGTGAGGTCGAACAGATCGGGCGGTTCGGTGACAAAGGGCTCCCGCGCGAGATCGAGTGTCACGGCTTGGGATAAGCTCGCGATGGCCGCCGCTAACTCCCGTGCACCGTCCCGCACCGCCCGCCTGCGGTGCGCGCGTTTCACGAGATTCAGCACGCCATCCGGCTCTTGCTCCGCCGTTGACCTCAATTTTCGCCGCGTCCTGCCTGTCTTTGTCACCGAACCGGCTCCTTCCCTCACGTCATCACTCTAGGGGGCGCTGGAACGCAATCGAGTTCGATGCGCCTGTAAGGTGCTGAAAAAGAGGAGCAAAAATTGTACGCAGGGGCCGTGATTGTAGGTAGAAGCGAGCGCATTCACCTTCGCTGGTCACTGCGGTGGTCGGTTGTCATGCAACGGTTTCGGCGTTCAATGACAAGCGTTCGACCGTGTGAACCAAGGCGTCGAATCCGCGGGGTGCGCTTAGGCCGCCGGAGCGGTGATTGGCCCTCGATTTTATTGGCGCTCAACCTGGACCGGAGCGTGGCGGAGATGCCAGGCGGTACGGCAGCACCAGGCCACGAGCTTGAAGAGCGCATCGAGAGCGAGACATAAGTAGAGCAGAGTTCCCCAGAGGATACACTTCGCCAGGCGCCACAGAAAGATTGTGGTCAGGACCGCAAGAAACGAGAACGCAAGCGTGCCCACCGGCGTCACCGTCCGAAGATGAAGCGGCCGCGGCGCGGGTCGGCGCCGCCGTCGAGCACGCCATCGCGCATGATGATGAGGGCGGGGGCGGAGCCGTTGCTCCAGTCGCCTTTCAGCTCCACCTGATGCCCGAGGGCGCGCATGCCTTCGATGGTTTGCGGGAGCAGGCGGCGTTCGAGGTTGACGCGGCCGGGGGAGAATTCGTGGCCGGCGAACGAGGTATAGAAGTGCTCGGTCTGGAAGCGCGGGGCTTCGACGGCATGCTGCGCGCCCATGTTGAAGTCGATCACGTTGAGCAGCACTTGCAGCATGGCCTGGTCCTGGTTGTCGCCGCCGGGGGTGGACATGATGAGGGAAGGCTCGCCGTCCGTGAGGACGAGAGTGGGGCTGAGCGTGACACGCGGGCGCTTACCGGGGGCGATGCGGTTGGCATGGCCTTCGGTTAAAACAAAACTCTGGCCGCGCGTGCTGAGCGGAATGCCGGTGTCGCCGGCGATGACCGAGGGCAGCCAGGCGCCGCTGGGCGTGGCGGAGAAGACGTTGCCCCATTTGTCGACGACGTTCACGCAGGTGGTGTCGGTGGCGTATTGGGCGTCGGCGGGATTGGAGCGGGGAGAGGGGGAGAGCCCAGCGGACGAGGGCAGCGGGGCGACGCCGGTGATGACGCCGGGGCGGTGGTCCATGGAGGCGCGGGCGGAATCGATCTGGCGGCGGCGTGTGGCGGCGTACTCGGCGCTGAGCAGAGTCTCGGCGGGGATTTTGCTGAACTTGGGATCGCCGTAGTAGCGGTCGCGGTCGGCGAAGGCGAGCTTCACGGCTTCGACGACGGTGTGGAGGTATTGCGTGGAGTTGTGGCCCATGGCGCGCAGTTCGAACTGTTCGAGCAGCTTGAGGGCCTGGATCATGACGGGGCCTTGCGTCCAGAAGCCGGGCTTGACGATGGTGTAGCCGCGATAGGTGCCGGTGACGGGTTCGTCGAAGGAGGCGCGGCCGGCCACCATGTCGTCATAGCGAATGAGGCCGCCGTTCTTTTCGCTGAAGTCGGCGATGCGTTTG
>CAYUZM010000672.1:0-4108 GCA_964449665.1 uncultured Solibacteraceae bacterium | reverse complement strand
TTGAAGCTGCGAGTGAGTGGGTCGAAGATCGCGCGGGTTTGGCCGGAGAAGTCTCCATTGCGCATATCATCGGTGGCCACGTTGGAGCGTGCAAACGACGTGGTGCGGTCGCGATTCTGCTCGAAGTTTGACATAAAAAAGAGACGGTCCTGGCCGCGAAACACTTTGGGGATGGTGAGCGGCCCGGCGAGAGTGAAGCCGTATTGATTGCGCCGGAAAGGATTCTTCTGCCCCTGCGATTGCAGCCATTGGCGGGAGTCGAGCGCGGAGTTTCGGAGGAACTCGAAAACGGCGCCGTGGTATTGATTCGTGCCGGATTTGGTCGTGACGTTGATCTGCGAGGCGCCGCGGCCGAATTCCGCAGAATAGATGCCGGTCTGCACTTTGAACTCCTGTAGTGCATCGACCGACGGTTGAATGATGTAGGAGTTGAAATTCGGATCGGTGTTCTCGACCCCATCGAGCGTGTAGCGGTTATATTCGAGGCGCTGCCCGGCGATGGAAAGCGACGTGTTGCTGCGCGCGCCGCCCTGCAACCCGCCCGCGCCTCCCGCGCCACCTTCGGTGGTGACGTTTGGGCTAAGCGTCACCAATTGGAGGTAGTTGCGGCCGTTGAGAGGGAGATCGACGATGCGCCGGTTTTCGATGACTGTGCCGACCGCCACCGTCTCTGTATTCAGCAATGGCGCGCCCCCGCTCACTTCCACTTGCTGACTCACCTCGCCCACTTCCATGCGAAAGTCGATGCGCGCCACGGCGCCTACCTGAAGTTCAAGGCTCTTGCGGGATGCCACTTTGAAGCCGCCGGTTTCGGCCTTGAGGTCATAGACGCCTGGAACGAGATATGGCAATGAGTATGTTCCGCTCTCATTGGATACGGTGCTTCGACTTTGGTTGGTGGCAGTGTTCAGCACCGTGATGGTGACACCGGCCATGACAGCCCCAGTCGGATCGGTGATGGCACCGGTAATTTCGGCGAAATTCTGAGCGTGAAGTGCGGCCGGAATGGCCACAGCCATGAGCGAAAGTAGCAAGCGAGACATATGCGTCCTTTCTTTACGTGGAAGGTGACGCAGAGCGTATCAGAGGGTTTGGAGGAACGCAATCGCCAGTGCCGAGGTTTGCCAGTGTGGAGGTTGTGTCGCCAGTGTGGAGGTTCGCCGCCGCGGGGGGTACCCCAGGACGGCTTCGATAGCGGCCGCTGATGATGACGAGCTACTCACGCGCTCGCGGAACGATCGAATCCATAGAGCCGGTGCGCGGTCCTGCCCATGATCCATTCCTTATCCTGCGCGGTGAAGAACGGAATGACGTCCTTGACGATCGTGTATTCGAAGAAGTTTGCCCACAGCATTCGCTTCGCGCCGTAGCGGTCGTACAGCCGGCTCAGGAACGGCCACACATCGCGATAGGGCATCTGCCTGGTCTTCGATGGATTGTGCAGTGAGGTTCGCACGTAAACATTGGGAAAGCGGGCGAGCTCGAGCAGCGGGCCGAACCCGTCGGCGTCTGGAGCCGCGATGTCGATCATGGCGATGTGATCGATCACGATATTCACGCCAGGGAAGCGAGCCGCCATGTCGCCCACCTGTTTGACCTGGTGAGGCGCGAGAAAGATGTTGAACGTTGCGCGCAGTTCTTCGGCCTTCTTCCAGAGCGGATAGCAGACGGGGTCGTTCAGCCAAACAACGTCGCGGTTGTAGATGGGGCTCAGACGCAGACCGATCAGACCGTCATCTTTAATCAGGCGTTCCAGGCGCGAAGGGTTTTCCTTGTCGGCGGGGTCGTGCAGGCGGTGCCCCACGAGCAGCCCGATCGCGGCGAATTTACCTGGATAGGTTTTCACGCAATGCGAAGCGTAAGAGTTGTCGCGCCCGTAGTAGCAGACATGGGAAATCACAACATGATCGACCGAGTAGGTCTTCATTTCCGAAAGCAGAAATTCCGCCGAGTAGCCGTACTTGGGAATGCTGGACGGGCAGACGGCGAGTTCCGACCGGGGCAGGAAACGAGGATCACTCACGACCCAGGCGTGCTCGGCGGCGTTCACAACCGGCGGGCGGGTCTGTGCCTGAGCGGAGAGGGCGAATGCCGTGAGAGCCTGACGGCGGTTGAGCATAGCGCTTTCGATCTTACACGCGCCACCGGCCGTGGGGGATCCGTGCTACTTTCCAACGAGGATGATTGCGATACTGCCGCTCATGCTCCTCCTCACACTGCTGCCTGCCACGCAGGCACAGAGCAATCGCGAAAAGAACCTGCAGCAACTCTTGCGCGTACTGACGCCGAGCCGCACGCCGGCCGACGGGCGAATGAATGTGCACGACAAGACGTGGGAGGATTGGATTCGCCGCACGGGCGAGTTGCCGCCGGACTTCGACGCCATGCCGTCCATCGCGGGGCTACCCGATCCGATGATGACCGAACGCGGGCCGGTGAAGTCGGCCGCCGAATGGAGTGCGCAGCGACAGCGTCTTATGGGATTGGTGGAGCAATGGATGTTTGGACGCTTCCCGCCGAAGCCCGATAATTTGCGCGCCACGGTGACCGCAACGCGCCGGGAGGGCCGCGTGACGATCCGCGAAGTGACGCTCGAATTCGGGCCACAGCACCGGGCGACGTTGCGCGTCGAGTTGGTAATCCCCGATGGAGCTGGACCGTTCCCCGTGTTCCTGACCAATCACGGACGCAACCGGCCGTGGATCTACACAGCAGTGCGGCGCGGCTACATCGCGTGCGTCTACCATGCGACGGATCCGCGTTACGGCAACGGTGACGATTCCGATGCATGGGCCGAAGTCTACGCCGATTACGACTTCTCGGTCCTGGCCAAATGGGCGTGGGCCGCGTCGCGGGCCGTGGATTATCTGGTGACGTTGCCGGAAGTGGACAAGGCCAAGATCGGGTTGGCGGGCCATTCGCGGAATGGAAAGCAGGCGCTGCTGGCAGCGGCATTCGATGAGCGCATTGGGGCGGTCGTACCGTCGAGCGGCAACAGCGGCGAAAGCAATCCCTGGCGCTATACGACGGAACCATTCGTGAACGAGAGCATCGAACTGCTGGCCGGAGTGCAATCGCATTGGTTCCATCCGAGGCTGCGGTTTTTCGCCGGGCGTGAGGACAAGCTGCCGGCGGACCAGAACACGCTGCTTGCACTGGTTGCCCCGCGCGGGTTGATGCTCTACACGGGCTACGCGGAATCGGCCAGCAACCCGGTCGGATTCGAGCAGGCCTACCGCGACGCATTGCGCGTGTACCGGTTCCTGGACAAAGAACAAAACGTCTGGCTGCACATGCGCGATGGCGAGCACGCGACCACGGCCGGCGACATCGAGCGCTTCATCGACTTCTTCGACGCCGTCTTCGGACGTCACCCGCGGCCTAAGGAGGAGACGTGGATTCACGGCTATACGTTCGAAGGCTGGCAGCGGCTGTCAGGCGAAACGATCGACGCCAGTGCACATCCGCGTCGTTCCTTCCGCGTACCCGAATCGAAGGAGGCTCTGGGCATAGCGCGTAAAGGATGGTTGGAACAGATTCAATGGGTGCTTGGACAGGAACCTCCCGGGGCACCGAACTGGCAATCGCAACGGATGCCATTAGAGGTGTCGTCGACGGAAGGGTGGCTCGCCTACCTCTTTCAGCGGCCGGCCGCGGATTCAAAGGTACGGGAGCGCATCGCGAAGGACGGGATGGAATGGAGCGAAGTGCCGTTCGGCGACGGGCTAAAGGGCGACCTGTTTCTGCCTGCGAATCGGAAGGGGGAGCGATTACCCGTGGTCGTGTGGCTGCATCCTTACAGCTATCAATATGGCTGGTCGATTGCGTCGCCGTGGCAGGCAAGCGGGACAGACTACCGCATGAATCAGCGGCCCACGATTCCGAGCCTCACCAAGCGCGGATTCGCGGTGTTCGCATTCGATCAGATCGGCTTTGGAACACGGGTGCTCGACGCGAAGGATTTCTATGCGCGCTATCCCAAATGGTCACTGATGGGCCAGGTGGTGGCCGGCCCGCGGGCGGCCGTGGATTCCCTTTCCTTCCGCGAGCGCATCGATGCATCGCTTTTCCTCCTGGAGGGCGATTCCCTGGGCGCGAAGGTGGGTTT
>CAYUZM010000671.1:0-4133 GCA_964449665.1 uncultured Solibacteraceae bacterium | reverse complement strand
AGAGGCCGCGAAGTGAGAAGCCGGCGGTGCTGGCGGTGCTGAGTGTTTTGGCGACGAAGCGCAGGCCGAGGGCGGCGGCGGCGATGAGCGGTACGTACAAGCGCCAGTTCGATTTGACGCCTTGGATGGGACCGGAGGGATGGAAGAAGAGGTCGGCGAGGAGGAAGACGGCGGGGAGGGCGGCGACGTGTTCTTTGGTGAGCACGGCGGCGCCGAAGAGGGCGATGACGACGGCCGAGCGCAGCCAGGAGATGGCGGGTTGGGGGCGGGAGAGAAAGACGAGCAGCGCGGCGTAGCCCGGAAGCACGCTGAGCACTTCGGAACGGCTGGAAACGTAGGCGACCGATTCTGTTTGGACAGGGTGGAGGAGGAAGAGGGCGGCTCCGGCCAGGGGCGCCATGTCGTTGCGCCAGCCGCCTTCCTGCGATCCGCCGGCGGTGCGCATCATGCGGCGGAGGATGAAGAAGACGAGCGCGGCGTTGACCCAGTGAAGCAGCACATTCACCGCGTGGTAGGACGAGGTGTCGGTGCCGGACATCTGGTAGTTGACGTAGAAGCTGAGGTTGAGCAGCGGACGGACGTTGTTGATCCAGTGGCGGAGGCGGAAGGCGGCGACGTCAGGGCGGCCGAAGAGCTGGTAGGTGTCGTCGAGCAGGAAGGGGCCGTTCATGGAGGGCCCGTAGAGCTCGAGCACGACGATCAGACTGCCCAAAGCGAGCAGGAGCACCTGCCATGCTTTCCAGCCGGGTTGCTCGACGGGAAGTGCCGGAGCGGACGGCTCGGCCTTGGCGCGCGGTTTTTTAGGCGCGGCCATCTTCGACGTTCTCCAATCGGAATTCGAGGATGGCGACGCGCTGCGCGAGGGCGATGTTGGCGTCGCGCAGATGGGAAATGATGACCGAGAAGCGATAGAACACTACGAGAAAGACTCCTGTAACGAGGAAGAGCAGCGCTGTTGGCGGATCTTGAATGCCGGCCCAGGCGGCGATGCGGCGCAGCAGATCGGGCATTTGCGCGAGCACGAGCAGGATGGCCGCGGCGGCGAGCCAACTGACCGAGTATTCGACGCGGATGTGCGCGCGGCGCAAGGAGATGAGCACGGTGACGATGAGGGCGATGGCGATTAGCGTAGTGGCGAGCAGCAGGCGTTCCACGGGTTTCACCTCCAGCGGCGGCGGTCAAAGATGAGGATGTTGACCAACACGCCCAGCATGACATGGACGAGATAGTAAATGGACTTGACCGCGGTGATGGTGCTGCGGCCGGTGCGGCGCGGGCGAATGGAGACGGGCACTTCGACGAACTGGAAGGCGCGGCGGCGGAGCACGACGAGCGCTTCGATCTCCGGATATTCGAGCGGGAAGCTTTTGCTGAAGACTTCAAGCGCTTCGCGGCTGACGGCGACGAAGCCGGACGTGGGGTCGCGCACGGTTTTGCCGAGGATGGGGCGGAGGAAGGCGCGGAAGAGCCGGATGCCGAGGCCGCGGACGAAGCTGGTGTAGCCGCCGTTGGAATCGACGAAGCGCGAGCCGATGACCATGTGGACGCCGGGGCGCGAGACGGCGTCGATCATGGCGGGGATGTAGGCGGGATCGTGCTGGCCATCGCCGTCGATGCGGACGACGTATTCGAAGCCGAGTTCGAAGGCGAGGCGGTAGCCGGCTTGGAGCGCGCCGCCGAGTCCGAGATGGTGGGGCAGGCGGAGGACGCGCGCCCCGTGGCGCTTGGCGATTGCGGCTGTGGAGTCGTGTGAACCGTCGTCAACGACGAGGATGGGGACACTGGGGAAGAGTGCGCGGACCTCGTCGGCGACGCCGCCGATGGCGCCTTCTTCGTTGCGCGCGGGGACGAGGATGAGAGCGCGGCCTTCGCTGAGTATGGGGTGGAGGGGCGCGGTGGGCTGGTTGGGCGCGGAGGGGAGGAGGGACATGGCGGGATCGATGGGCGCGGCGTCGTGGGACGGCGGTGCGGCGCGGCCAGGCGTCGTGGGGTTGAGGGGCGAGTTGGGGTTCACTGTGCGGCCACCTGTTTCGGGGAGATGGCGAAGCGCGCGGCGAGGGCGGCAAACGCTTGGGGGGAGATGCGGGCGCGGCGGCGGATGCGGTGGCGCGCGGCGAGCAGGCGGGGGAGCGCGGGGAGGAGCGCGAGGTGAGCCTTGACGACGAACCAGGCGAGCGAGAGGGGGCCGTCGCCCGAGCGGGTGAATTCGGCGGCGGCGCCGGTGCCGGAGCGGATGGAGGCGAGATGGGCCCAGTAGCGGGCGAGCGAGGCGAAGGGGACGCGCCACAACATTCTAGCGGGAAATGTTTTGACTACGAGGCGGAGGCGGTTGCGCTCGACGAGGTAGGCCTTCAAGCGCGAGGCGCGGCCGGCGGAGTGCGAGTAGTGGTGATCGACGAGGGCGGCGGGAACGTAGAGGCAACTCCAGCCGGCCCAGCGGGCGCGGAGGCCGAGGTCGGAGTCTTCGCAATAAAGGAAGAAGTCTTCGTCGAAGCCGCCGAGGGCGTCGAAGAGTTCGCGGCGATAGAGGGCGGCGGAGCCGGAGGGGCAGAGGACCTCTTCTTCGCAAGGGTGGGCCGATTCGGGTGCGCGGTGGCCGCGTTGTTTGGAGGAGCCGTCGGGGCAGAGGAGCATGCCGGCGGAGTCGAGCGTTGACGTGCCGGAGAGGCGCACGCGGCTGGCGGCCATGCCGGCGGAGGGAGTGCGGTCAAGGGCTTCGACGAGGCTGGCGATCCAGTGTTCGGCGGCGATGGCGTCGTCGTTCAACGTGGCGATGTAGGGGGCGGGCGATTGCTTCGCGCCGAGGTTGATGGCGGCGCCGAAGCCGAGATTGCGGGGCGATTCGTGGATGGTCACGCGCGGGTCCGGTGGGGCGACGAGGCGTGCCGCGCGGCGGCCGCTGTTGTCCACGATGATGACGTTGAAGGCATCGAAGCTCTGGCGCAGGAGCGAGTCCAGGCACGCTCGCAATTCTTCGCCGGCGGCGAGAGTCGGAATGATGATCGTTGCCCGGAGATCCGCCAAAAACTTGATTTTACTGCTTTCCGAGATTTTCGTACCAGACGAGATTGGTGGTGGCCGAACCGATGCAGGCGATATCGGGACGCTTGTCGCCGTTCAGGTCGGCGATGGCGCAGGCCGCGGCGGCGACGCCGCCCTGATCGACGACGGTCTTCTTCCATGTGGCGCCGGAGGGGTCTTCGGCCTGATAGAGGTTGACGCCGAAGGGCGCCCGGCGATAACCGGCGACGATCTCATCGCGGCCGTCGCCATCGAAGTCGCCGGTGTAGATGGTGTGGCCGTCGTTGAGGGAGGAGTCAACGACGGCGCGGGTCCAGGAGTCTTTCGCGCCGCGATAGACGGCGACTTCATTGCCGTGCCAGGGTTCGATGGCGGCGAGGTAGCGGGTGTTCTTGCCGAGCGTGCCGACGGTGACGTCGCTCGAGCCGCCGGCGGGCCAGGCGGATGGGTTGCCCTTCGAGAGTTCGACGCGGGTCCAGGTTCCGTTCTTTTCGAGACGGTGGCGATGGAGGCCGAGGAAGCTGGCGGTGAGGATCTCTTCGCGCTTGTCGGTCCAGGGGGTGATGTAGATGCCGTGGACGACGCCTTCGTTGGCTTCGTTGATGGTGACGCGCTTCCATTCGCCGGGCTTGTAATAAGTGAGCGCGACGTGGTCGCGGTAGCCGGGGGCGTCGGCCTTGGCGCCGGCGAGGGGGGCGTTGACGACGACGAGCTTGGAGGAGCCTTCGAGGTGGGCGCAGCGAAGGCGGTGGGAGGTGGTGAGGCGGTCGATTTCGCGAACGGTCCAGGGCTGGGTGCGGTCGGGGCCGGGGGAGAGCACGCTGACGATGCCGATGGAGTTTTTGGGGACGTTGGCGAACTCGTGGGCGACGACGATTTCGTCCATGCCGGGGCAGGCGGCGAGGTTGATCATGCGTTTGAGGTCGCGGGCGAGGACGTGGCGGGTCCAGGAAGGGGCTTCGAACCAGACGAGCTCGGTCATGCCGCTGGCGAGGGCGATGAGGTCGGTGCGGCCGTCGCGGTTGACGTCGAAGGCGACGACCTGGTAGGCGCCTTTGAGGTCGGTGGCGAGGGGGTGCGCGCGGAAGGCGAGGGGCGAGGCCGCAGAGAGT
>CAYUZM010000670.1:0-4135 GCA_964449665.1 uncultured Solibacteraceae bacterium | reverse complement strand
TTCACGCAGGAGTTCACCATGGGCTGGTCGAATGGCGAGATCAGGTAGTCGCGGATGCCAAGGCGCATGGCGTCCACAATCGCTGTCGTGCTGTTGTGAATTGCCACGATCGCGGGCCGCGAGGGCAGTTTCTCAATTGCCTCCAGAATTCGCGTGGCGGACGTCATGCTGTCCAGATCCAGAAACACGACGTTGGCGGCAAGGCCGCTGATTACGCGTGCAAGCTCGTCGCTGGTGGGATAGCGGCGATATTCCTTTGCCACCTCTATGGATTCGCCCGTGGCCGCGAGTGACGTCTCAAGTTGTTGAATCAATTGTTCGTATGGAGAGATGATGACTGCGCGAATCATTGTGGCCTTTCTTCAATCGCTTGGGTGCCGGATGCTTCCGGTCTGTGATCAGTGTATGGACCACCATGGAACGGAGAAAGCCGGACGAAGGTACCGAATGTGGTACTTGGCGGGCAATGGTACGGGGCCGTGCGGGCCTAGGAGTCGAGTACCAGCGGGACGATCCAGCGAGACATCCTTGCGCTCCCTTATCCCTCGCGGTACACTCCTCACCGATGCGCGCTGCTCTCCTAGTTCTTGGCCTGTGCGTGGCGTTCGCTTCCGCACAACCGCCTGCAAAGCCCAACCTGGATGGCGAGGCCGCTCAACTGCGGGCGCTAGTGGCCAGAACTCCACGACTGCCACTCACGAAGACCGCCTTGAAAGTCCAACCTCCGGGCCCTGGCTGGGAAATGGGCTTTCCGTCCGCGGTGGCAAGTGATGCTTCGGGCGTGATCTACATCCTGCAGCGTGGCGAAAAGGCCGATCCCGTGCTCGCGGTTGACCGCACCGGGCGGATTCTCCGTTCGTGGGGAAAGGGAATGTACACGATCCCGCATAGCATTCGCGTCGCCCCCGACGGCAATGTGTGGACCGTCGACGCAGCCAGTTCAAAAGTTCTCAAGTTCTCACCACACGGAAAGCCGCTGATGAAGATCGTAGTCGGTGGCCAACCCGCGGCAAAATCGGGGTTCAACAGCACCACCGACATCGCGTTCGGCCCAAACGGCCGTTTGTTCATCTCCGATGGGTATGGCAATGCGCGCGTACTCGAATATACGGCGAAGGGTGAGCGGGTACGCGAGTGGGGCAAAGCCGGCAACGGTCCGGGCGAGTTAAATCTGCCCCATGGCATCGCGATTGACCCCCGGGGCGTTGTCTATGTCGCCGACCGTGAGAACGGCCGGGTGCACCGCTTCTCTCTCGACGGCCGTTTCCTGGGTTCATGGGACTTCCACGGCAAGGTATTCTCGATCGCTACCGACCGCGACAGCATCTGGATTGGCACGCAACACTTCAATGAACCCAACGGCGCTCCCGGCTGGTTCTTCCAACTTGATCGTGATACGGGCAAACCGGTTGGTTATGTTGAGACTCACCAGGGCCAACATGTGCTCAATCTCACCGCCGATGGCGAACTGCTTGCAGGTGCCCGCCCCGACACCGTTCTGTGGTTTCGCAAACCGGCTCATTAGACGATTCTTCGCTCCAGGCAGGGCACGGACGGATTAAACTGGTTAGCCATAGATCTGCAATGCCAATCGAGGTGTCCACCATGATCAGCCGCCGCCACATGCTTACTGCCGCCATGGCAGCCCCCGCCGTCCTTAGGGGCGCATCCACACGCTCTTGGGCCGAAATCGAGAAGATTCTAACGAGCGGCAACGTTAGGGGCCGACTCTCGAAAGACGAGGTGCCCACTCCGGCTCTCATGCTTGACCTCGACATGTTTGAGGCGAATGTCAAGAAGATGACCGCGCATGCCCGCGCGAATAACCGCGCGCTGCGTCCTCATGGCAAGACGCACAAGTGCCCGGAGATCGCCAAGTACATCGTGAAACAAGGTGCCGTTGGCGCGTGTGCGGCCAAACTGAGCGAGGCCGAAGTATTTGCCTCCCATGGAGTCCGCGGCCTGCTGGTAACCACGGCCGTGGTTGGAAAGTTCAAGATCGAGCGCGCCGTGCGTCTGGCTGGCGTCGCGCCCGATACAATCTTCAGTGTTGACAACGCGCAGAACGCCCAAGACCTCAACGACGCCGCGGGTGCGGCCAAACGAAAGCTCTGGGTCGCCATCGACCTATGCGTCTCCGGACGCACCGGTATCATGCCCGGTGCCGCCGCCGTCGCCCTTGGCGAGCAGATCGCGAAGTTGCCCAACCTGCAATTCAAGGGCATCCAGGCCTATGCCGGTGGTGCCTCGCACACCAAGGGTTGGGAGAGCCGGCAGAGGGCGTCGCTCGCCGCCATGACGCCCGCCATCGAAACTCGCGCCGAACTCAACAAGCGCGGCATCCACACACCCTGGCTCAGCGGCGGATCCACCGGTACGTACAACATTGACTCGAGCATCGAAGGGATCACCGAGTTGCAGCCAGGTAGTTTCATGTTCATGGACACCGACTACAACGTCATCGGAGGGAAAGGTACGGGCGACTCCTACAACGACTTCGATAACGCCCTCACCATTCTCGCCACCGTCGTCAGCCGGCCAACCGATGCGCACGTCATTATCGACTCCGGCTACAAGGCCATGGCAACCGACCGTCCGTTCACGCCTGTCCCGAAGGACGCGGGCATCAAATTTGCCTTCAACGGCGACGAGCACGCCAAAATCACGTCCACGTCGGGAGCACTCAAGCTCCAGACCGGCGACCGTCTGGAGGTCATCGCCCCGCATTGCGATCCGACGGTCAACCTCTACGACCGCATCTTCTGCACCCGCGGCCAGCAGGTGGAAGCGGTTTGGGCAATCGCCGCGCGCGGCATGTCGCAATAGCGGCGCGACGGGCGTCCGGTGCTGCGTTATTCCGGTGCCTCGTTCTTCTTGACTCTCCCCCGGCCGTGTGATTGTATATTACGCGACGTTCATTTTTGCGTGACCGTACTGGGTGCGTCACGCCGGCTTGTTGAGGGGGGATCTTCTATGTTGAAGGGGCACCACGTCCGTTCACTTTCCAAATTTGCCATTGCATTCTGCGCGGCGACATTCACAATGACCGCGCAAACGGCTGGCACGGGCACACTGGTTGGAACCGTTACCGATACCAGTGGCGCCATTCTGGTAGGCGCCAAGGTCACCGTCGTCAATACGGCGACCTCGTTCACCTCTGAAGCGGTCAGCAACAACGAAGGGGCCTACTACATCCCATACCTGGCGCCGGCCAGCTACCGGATGACAGTCGAGTCCACGGGTTTCAAACGTTACGTTCGCGAAGGCGTTGTGATCCGCACGGGTGAAATTCCGCGCGTCGACGTGCAAATGGAAGTTGGTGGCGTTACGGAAAGCGTCCAGGTCACAGGCGCACCGCCGCTATTGGAGACCGAGACATCCTCGTCCGGACTGGTAATTTCGGGCGCCACGCTGGTGGCGATTCCAGTGAGCCAGAAACGGCCAGTCCGCATGATGTACTACTACCCCGGCACGAATTCGATGAACGGCTATCACGTGCTCGGCCAGCGCTCGCGCGCGATCGGCTACCAGGTGGACGGCGTAAATGGTAAGGAGCCCGGCATCGGCAACATCGGCGGTCCCAACGAACAGGTGTCGCCGACGCAAGACGCCTTTGAGGAAGTGAAGATTCACACAACGGGCATGCCCGCCGAATATGGGCACTCTTCGGGCGGTCTGATGTCGATGGTCATGCGCTCCGGCACCAACCAGTTCCACGGCGCGTTCGAAAACCGCTACATCAACAAGAACATGATTCACCGCAACTACCTCGAGCAGTTGGCGCGTACGAACCCATTCACCTATAACGAAAACACGGCCATGCTGCACGGGCCCGTGTACCTGCCCAAGCTCTACAATGGCAAGGACCGCACGTTCTTCCTGTTCGGCTTTGCGCGGCACAACGAAATCGCCGGCACATCGTCGGCGCCCCCCAAAAACAACCGCACAAAACCCTGCACTTGCCGTATACCCCGCCGCCGCCCGCCCGACGCCTCGCCCGTCACAGAAAGGACAGCCCGTGGAAACCAAGCCGCGCTGGGGAATCACGCTCCCGCTGCCGAACGTCGCGCTGGCCGAGCAGCTGGAGATCGTCGCCGGCCTGCCCGAGCTCGGCTACACCGACGCCTGGTCGGCC
>CAYUZM010000669.1:0-4136 GCA_964449665.1 uncultured Solibacteraceae bacterium | reverse complement strand
GGAGAACAAAGCAGGGCAAAGCGGTCTACGGCATGGGCCGCAGCTTGCCCGAAGCCGGCGAAGTGCGCGGGAAAATGCTCGAATACGCGCGCGGCATTCTGCAGACCTACATCGATCAGAAACTTCCCCCCGACTCGCGCCCCGACCAGTGGGATCTCCCGGCCCTCCAAACCGACGTGCTCAACCAGTACGGTGTGCGCATCCACGTCGAGAGCCTCGCCGGCCTCAACCGCGACGAAATCGAAGAGCGCATCTTCGAAAGCATCGAGCGCCGCTACAAAGATAAGGAAGCCCTCGTCGGTCCCGAGGTGATGCGCGACACCGAACGCATCGTCATGTTGAACGTCATCGACCAGCAGTGGAAAGACCACCTGCTCTCGATGGACCACCTTAAGGAAGGCATCGGCCTCCGCGGCTACGGACAGAAAGATCCCCTCGTCGAATACAAAAAGGAGTCGTTCATCCTTTTTGAGTCGATGATGGATCGCATCGAAGAGGAAACCATCCGCTACCTCTTCTTCCTCCAGGCGGTCGACCCCGGCAGCTACCCCTACGATCCCGGCAACGACGGTCCCGACGACGATGGCCCCGGCCTTCTCGGCCCCGACGATGACGACGCCGGCGGCCCCCAGCCCGTAGCCGTCTCCGCCGAACAGCGCCGCGCCGCGCAGAACTCGCTCACCGACTTCACCCGCCGCCTCGAAAAGAAGAAGGAAAAGGAACTCGATGCCATCTCGATGGTCGGCACCGGGTCCACCCTCCAACAGCAGCCCACGCTCAAATCGAACAAGGTGGGCCGCAACGAACTTTGCCCCTGCGGCAGCGGCAAGAAATACAAGAAATGCTGCGGAGCGTAAAATGAACTTCGGTCGCGTGCGCTTCCAGACCGCCGCCCTCGCCGCCTTGGCCCTGTTGCTCCCCGCCCTCGCGCCCGCCGCCATCTGGCCGGAGCAGTGGTGGGAATATAAACGCACCACGCTCACCAAAGTCACCCCGGAAGACGCCATGGTCTGGAGCGAGTACGGCCTGAAGGAAGCCGAACGCGCCACCTACGACGACGGCAAGGTCAAGTTCACCGCCACCGGTTGGCGTCTCAACGACTCCACCGCCGCTATGGCCGTCTTTCAATGGCAGCGCCCCACCGGCTGGAAGCCTTCGAAACTCACCGACCTCGCCCTCGAAAACGGGCAGAACGCCTACTTCACCTTCGGCAACTACGTCATCCTGCTCGAAGGCCACATCCCCGACGAGGAAAAACGCCAGATCCTCTTCGTGCAGTTGCCGCGCCTCGAACGCGCCCCGCTCCCTGTTCTGTCCACTTACCTTCCCAACGACGGCCTCACGCCCAACTCCGAGCGCTTCGTCCTCGGCCCCGTCTCTCTCGAAAAGTGCGAACCCCGAGTGCCCCCCTCCATCGCCGCCTTCCACCTCGGAGCCGAAGCCCAGATGGGCCGCTACAACGCCCAAGGCTCGAATGTGACCATGGCCATCTTTTCCTACCCCACGCCCGCCATCGCCAAGAAACAGGTCGTCGAGTTCCAGAAACTGAACGGCGTCATGGCCAAGCGCACCGGCCCCATGGTCGCCCTGCTCGTCGGCGCCGCCAATCCCGACGATGCCGAACGCCTCCTGGCAAAGGTCAACTACCAGGCCAGCATCTCGTGGGATGAATCCTCGAAGTCCACAGGCCCGAACATGGGCGACGTCATCCTGACGGCGTTCAAATTCGTGGGCGTCCTCATCCTCTTCACGCTCGCCGTCGGCGGCCTCCTGGCTGGCGCCAAAGCGCTCGGCCGCCGCTACCTCGGCTGGGAAAAAGAGGACGAAGCCATGCTCACGCTCCACATTGACGACCATCGCCGCTAGGTCATTTCCTAGCCTCCAAACCTCTCGACTAAACCCAATTGATTCGTCCGCTTAGCGTCTTCGCCGGAATGAAACCCACAGTTTATCAACACGATTTCCACAGCGTACAATTTTCCGCATCCCAACGCAAGCCATTTACTTTCAATTGATTACAGGCCGTTTTTTTTGCGGGCTTTTTTCCTTGACTCATCCCGCCCCAGGCGATAAACTCCAAATCAACAAAGGATTCGACGGTCGTACTTGTCGATTCTGATTCTCCCAATGAACATCCTCTTCGACGGCGGTTGAAGAGACGAGAAGCCCACCACCCGGTGGGCTTTTCCGTTACACTGCGCTCATGCACCCTCCCCTCCCTAAGCGTCCCGAACCTTCGGGTTGGCGCGAGCGGTTGGGCGCTTTCCGCAACATCCCACCCCTCCTCCGCATGGTTTGGCAGACCTCGCCGCCGCTCGTCCTGGCCAGCCTCACCCTGCGCTTTTGCAAGGCCGTCCTGCCGCTGGCCATGCTCTGGGTCGGAAAACTGATCATCGACGCCGTGGTGGCCTCCCTGGGCGCAAAGACCGCCCCTCTGGACGGCGTATACCAACTGGTCGCCATCGAATTCGGCCTCGCCATCCTCAGCGACTGGCTCGGCCGGGGCATCGCCTTCTGCGACAGCCTGCTCGGCGACCGCTTCACCAACCAGGTGAGCGTCCGCCTCATGGAGCACGCCTCG
Source organism: uncultured Solibacteraceae bacterium (assembly GCA_964449665.1). Classification (GTDB taxonomy): domain Bacteria; phylum Acidobacteriota; class Terriglobia; order Bryobacterales; family Bryobacteraceae; genus JAFLBB01. The sequence goes on along the minus strand of CAYUZM010000669.1, from coordinate 1,555 downwards.
GCCCTCGATCTGGCCCGCTTCGAGGAGCCCGAGTTCTACGACAAGATGGAGCGCGCCCGCCGCCAGACTACCGGCCGGTTGGGCCTGCTGTCCAGCCTCTTCACGCTCGCCCAGGAACTGGTCACCCTCGCGTCGCTTTCCACCGGCCTGCTGCTGTTTTCGCCCTGGCTGATGCTGCTGCTGGTGCTTGCGGTATTGCCTTCGTTTCTCGGCGAAAGTCACTTTGCCGGCTTGACTTATTCGCTTCTCTACCGCTGGACGCCCGAGCGCCGCGAGCTGGATTACGTCCGCATGCTGGGGGCCTCCCTTCAGAGCGCGAAGGAGGTCAAAATCTTCGGCCTCGGCCCCTACCTCGCCACGCGGTACCGCAATCTGGCCGACCGCTTTTTCGCCGAAAACCGCCGCCTCGCCATCCGCCGCGCCACCGTCGGCGGGGCGCTGAACGTCGTGGGCACGGGAGGCTACTACCTCGCCTACGTGTTCATCATCCGTGGCACGCTCCAGGGCGCGCTGAGCGTCGGAGACCTTACGTTTTTGGCCGGATCCTTCGCCCGCTCCCGCAATCTGATCGAGGACCTCTTCCGCCGCGTGAGCGACGTCAGCGAACAGGCGCTCTACCTTCGCGATCTCTATGAATTCTTTGAGATGACGCCGCAAATTGAGGTGGCGCCCAAAGGCGTTGTCTGGCTACCCGCGCCACGGCCCATCCAGGCGGGCTTTGAGTTCCGGAACGTCTCGTTTGCCTACCCCGGCAGCGGCCGCGTGGCCCTTCGCGACGTCAGCTTCCGCCTCGAAACCGGCCAGCGCGTGGCGCTGATCGGTGAAAACGGCGCGGGCAAGACAACGCTGGTCAAACTCCTCGCCCGGCTCTATGAACCGACCAGCGGTGTCATCCTTCTTGACGGCCGCCCGATCCAGGAATACGACCCGGTCGACCTGCGCCGCGAGATCGGCGTGATCTTCCAGGACTACATGCGGTACGACATGCTTGTCCGTGAAAATATTGGTTTTGGCCGTATCGAGCAGCTTGCCGAGCAGGACCGCATTGTCGAATCGGCGAGGAAGAGCATGGCCGAACCGGTAATCGCCGGTCTCCCCAAGACGTTTGACAACATGCTTGGCCGCCGCTTCGACGGTGGCGCCGACCTTTCCGCCGGCCAGTGGCAGAAGATCGCCCTGGCGCGGGCCTACATGCGAGACGCCCAGGTGCTGATCCTCGATGAGCCGACCGCCAGCCTGGACGCCCGGGCCGAGTTCGAGGTCTTCCAGCGCTTCGCCGAACTGACACGGGGCAAAATGGCGATTCTTATCAGCCACCGTTTCTCGACCGTCCGCATGGCCGATCACATTCTGGTTCTGGAGAACGGCGCGATTCTCGAAACCGGCAGCCACGAGCAGCTACTCGCCCTGGGCGGACGATATGCGGAGCTGTTTGAGCTGCAAGCCGCGGGCTACCGCTGAAGCGGGGCCAGCGTGCGGCTGGCTTCCTGGCCGGTCGGTGCCCCCCGTGCGACTGGCCTGCTGGCCTGGCGAGGCCCTGATCCACTGCGTCTAT
>CAYUZM010000668.1:0-4140 GCA_964449665.1 uncultured Solibacteraceae bacterium | reverse complement strand
CCCCCACGCGCTCATGCTCTCCCCCGCCCTCCCCGTGCGCTGCGCCGGCGTCTCGCGCGCCATCTACGACTCGCTTCTGGTCTGGATGAACCACCCCCTCACCCCCGACCTCTATGTCAGCCCCAGCCGCAGCATCACCGCCAAGACCTTTCGCTTTCCCGCCAGCATGGGCGACGAACTGCGCGCCATCGAAGGCGTGCAAGAGGTGCAGCCCGTGCGCAACGCCCGCGTGATGATCGGTGGCCAGCCCGTGATGGCCGTCGCCATCAACATTGCCGAAATCGGACGCCGCGTGGACATCACGCCCGTCGAAGGCGACCGCGAAGAGATGGTGCGCCTCGGCGCGGCGGGCAAAGGCGTCGTTATCTCCGACAGCCTCTCACTGCTGCGCAACATCCATCGCGGCGACATCCTGGAGATCCCCACTCCCCGCGGCGTGCTCAAACTTCCCGTGCTCGGCTCCACCATCGACTACTCCGACCAGCAGGGCACGTTCCTCATCAGCCGCGATCTCTACCAGCGCTATTGGGGCGACGACACCGCGAACCTCTTTCGTATTCACGTCAAACCCGGTGCCGATCGCGAACAGGTCCGCCAGGCCATCCTCAAACGCTGGTCCGATTCGCACGAGATCTTCGTCTACACAAACCAGGGCATTCGCGAGTACATCCTCAAACTCACCGATCAGTGGTTCGGCCTCACCTACATTCAACTCGCCGTCGCGCTGCTGGTGGCGATTCTCGGCATCGTCAACACACTCACCGTTTCTATCACCGATCGCCGCCGCGAATTGGGCGTGCTGCAGGCCGTCGGCGGCTTGCGCAATCAGATTCGCCGCACCATCTGGCTCGAAGCCGTCAGCATTGGCATCGTCGGCTTGGTCATGGGCGCCGGTGCGGGCATCGTGATGATCCTTTTCAACCTGCACATGCTGCGCGGCGACATGGGCGGCCTTCGCGTGGACTTCACTTTCCCCTACGCGTTCATGGCCGTCATGGTGCCCGTCGTGTGCCTGTGTTCCTTCATTTCGGCATTGTGGCCGGCCGAAGCGGCCGTCCGCGCATCTTTGGTGGAGTCGCTTGAATATGAGTAAGTGGATCGTGTTCCTCCTCGCCACCTGCGCCCTCGCGCAGGACCCGCGGCAGATCATCGAAGAGGTGCAGCGGCGCAACCGTTCGCAGTCGCAGCGCTACGAAGGAACGCTCACCGTCACCAGCGCCAAGAGCCGCGTCACCGAAAAACGCTGGCGCTTCGAGCGCATCGGCTCCTTCGGCGATAGCAAGTCCGTGCTGCGCTTCATCGAACCGCCTGAAGTGAAAGGCGTCGCGTTGCTCATTCACAACCACAAGGACCGCTCGTCGGACCAATGGATGTGGACGCCCGAGCTCCAGCGCGATCGCCGCATCGCCCTGCAAGACCGCTCCACTCGCTTCTTCGGAACCGACTTCAGCTTCGAAGACCTGGAAGAACGCGACGTCGATCAGTTCGATTTCAAACTGCTCGGCGAAGAGAAAATCGACGGCAAAGACTGCTGGAAACTGGAGTCGCGCCCCCGTCAGACCAAGACCTCGCAGTACACGCACTCCTACGTGTGGGTTCGCAAAGACCTGTTCCTTTTCATGCTGGTGGAAGGCTACAAGGGTGGCGAGCTGACGCGCCGCATCGCCTACCGCGACTACGAAAACGTTAAGGGACTGTGGACCGCCAAGACCATGGAGGTGTTCGACAGCAAGCGCAACAGCCGCACCACCATGAAACTGGAGAAGCTCGACTACAACCTTCCCATGAAAGACGGCGACTTCACGCTCCAGTCTCTGCGGCGCCCCTTATGAGGCTTGCGGCGTGGCTCGTTTGCGCCGCGTGCCTGAGTTGCGCCACGTGCCTTCACGCGCAATCCACCTTTACCCAGCGCGGGTTCTTTGAAACACGCACAACGCTCTATCCGCAAACGGCGGTGAACGACAGCGGCCGCGTGGTGAGCGAAGGCCTCCTTCGCTGGGAACCCGCCTGGCAGCCCTCCTCAAACTGGGTCTTCGCGGCCTCGCTCGACGCGCGCACCGACACGCACCGGCAAGTGGAGCGCGAAGCGCGCTTCGATTGGCAGGACCGCCGCCTGCTGCGCCCCGCGTTCTCTCTACGCCGCGCCAGCGTTGCTTACCATCGCGGCGGCCTGCATGTTGAACTGGGCAAGCAGTTCATCCGCTGGGGCAAGGCCGACATCCTGAACCCCGTCGATCGCTTCGCCCCGCGCGACTTTCTCTCCGTCGTCGACAATGACTTCCTCGCCGTGCTGGGCGCGCGCGTCACCTACGAACGCGGCAACAATACAATCGACTTCGTCACCACGCCCCGTTTCACCCCCAGCCGCGTGCCGCTTCTCAACCAGCGCTGGGCGACGCTACCGGAAGAGGCCGCTCAACTGCGTTTCCTCGACATGGGTTCGCGCCTGCCTGGCCGCTCGCAATTCGGCGTGCGGTTCAATCGCAACGCCGGCCCCTATGAATATTCGGTGGTCTTCTTCGACGGCTTCCACTACCTGCCGCTGTTCGAAGGGAACCTGCGCTTCCCAACCTTCGAAATCGAATTCACGCGCGCGTACCCAAGCCTGCGCCTATACGGCGGCGACGCCGCTGTCCCGCTCCCCTGGTTCACATTGAAGACCGAAGCCGCCTGGTTCACCTCGCGCACCAAAACAGCCGACGAATACGTGCTCTACGTCGTTCAACTCGAGCGCACTGTCGGCGAATGGGTCTTCGTCGGCGGCTACTCGGGCGAAGCCGTCACCACACGCCGCAACCCTTCCGGCTTCGCGCCCGACCGCGGCCTCGCCGATGCCTTCCTCGGCCGCGCCAGCTACACCATCGGCCCCCGGCGTTCCATCGCCTTCGAAGCGGCCATCCGTCAAACCGGAGATGGCGCATGGTTGAAAACCGAGTACACCCACACCTTCGGACGCAATTGGCGTGCGCTCGCGGGCTTCACCTTGATTCGCGGCATCCCCACTGACTTCCTCGGCCAATACCGCCGCAACTCGCATGGCCTCTTCGCGCTGCGCTACAGCTTCTGAATCTGGGCGCGCACAACGTACCCCCGCCGCGTGGATCCGTTGGGGCCCTGTGCGCTCAGTCGAGATGGTAGTTCTTCTCGCCCGTCTCCAGCGCAATCGCCAGCCGGTTCTGCGGAAGCGGCAGCGGGCAGGTGGCATACGGCGTGAAGGCACACGGCGGGTTATACGCCTGGTTGAAATCGAGCGTCACGATGCCGTCCTTATGTATGTCCGCATAAAGAAATCGCCCAGCCGGATAAGTGGTTTTCCCCGCCGTCAAGTCGCGAAACACAAAGAACAGACGCCCGCCGCTCAACAGCGGTTCAAGCTTCCACGTCTTGCCCGCCAGCGTGAACTCCACTTCGCCCGGCGCATCGTATTCCTCGTTCACGCCTTCAATCACCGTCGGCAGCACGCGCTTCTTTGGCTGCGCATAAGCAAGCCAGCGCGCCGCCACCTTCCATTTCGCGTCCACCGGATAGTGCTCAATGCCGTGAAATTTCGCGCGATACGGGCTGTTGGTGTCGCGCACTCGAACGCCGTACCTGCCGCCGCGCTCGATAATAAACATCGTCAGCGCACCCAGCTTCACAAAATCCGCCGGGCCCGGATTGTCGGGCTTCAACTCGCGCTCGCCGCCATTCTGCCGCAGCAACACCCGCTTGGCTTCGAGCTTCCATTCCATGCCCGCCGGAAGCTCGGCAAAGCGATTCCACCCCGGCTTCAGCCAGTGCAACCCGGCCACGGCCAGCCAGCCATCGTCGGTCTTGAGCGAGGCAATGCGCTTCGCGCGCCAGGTTTCCACCTCAGCCGAATGATCGGACGCCGATAGAAGCGTGGACATGATGAAGAGCGCCGCGGAGGCTCGCATACTTCATTCTATTCGCCTGCCCGGTCTAAACTGGGAATCGGAAACACCATGCGGATTATGCTCTTGCTATGCGTGAGCGCGTTGGGCGCTCAGGACTTCACCGACATCAAGGTGCGTAAGTTCTCCGGCGGCTACACCTTCACCGAACCCCAAGATTGGCTCAAGGAAGGCTACCACGTCAGGAGCGCAGTTCACAACGACAAAATCACGACGGCCGCGCCCC
>CAYUZM010000667.1:0-4146 GCA_964449665.1 uncultured Solibacteraceae bacterium | reverse complement strand
CGTTCTCCCTATTCTGAGCGAGAACGCCGTTTACACAAAATTCAGATCACCCTCCCAAATTCCGGATGAGCACGAACTACCGATCACAAGAAACGCCAGCCTTCTCGAGGTACCCGGATGAGTATCTCGGAGATTGCCCCACCTACCGCGCCCACACAACCTTCCCACCCACCACCGTCGCCACCGGCCCGCCCACATACTCATGCCCATGGAACGGCGAATTCTTGCTCTTCGACTGCGTCTTATTCACGTCGTAAGTCCACTTCGTCGCCGTATCGAACACCGTCACGTCGCCCGCCGCGCCCACCGCCAACGTCCCGCGGTCCAACCCCATCACCCGCGCCGGACCCGTCGTGTACAGCTCCACCATCTTCTTGAGCGTAATTTTCCCCGGATGCACCAACTGCTCGAGCGTAATGCCAATCGCGGTCTCCAGCCCCGTAATCCCAAACGGGCACCGCTCAAACTCCTGCATCTTGTCGCTGCCCGCATGCGGCGCGTGGTCGGTCGCGATCACCTCCACCGTCCCATCCACCAACCCGTTCAACACCGCACTCACATCATGTTTCCCGCGCAACGGCGGCTTCATCTTGAAGTTCGAATCGTAGGCCACCGTGTCGCAATCGGCCAGCACAAAGTGGTGCGGCGTCGCCTCGCAGCTCACCTTCATCCCGCGCGCTTTCGCAAAGCCCACCATCGCCACCGCGTGCTGCGTCGAAATATGCGCCACGTGATACCGCGCGCCCGTCAATTCCGCCAGCAGAATATCGCGCGCCACCATCACATCCTCGGCCGCCGACGGAATCCCGCGCAGCCCGCGCCGCACGCTCGTCTCGCCCTCATGCATGTCGCCGCCCGCGCTCAGGTTCAAATCTTCGCAGTGGTCGATCACCGGAATGCCATGCCCCTTGGCCAGCTCCATCGCCCGCCGCATCACACGCGAATTCATCACCGGACGCCCGTCGTCGCTGATCGCCACCGCGCCCGCTTTCACCATCGCGCCAATGCCCGCCAACTCCTCGCCCTGGCTGCCCTTCGTGATCGCCCAAATCGGATACACGTTCACACCCGACTTCTGCTTCGCCCGCTCGATGATGTAGCTCGTCACCGTCGCGCTATCGTTCACCGGCGACGTGTTCGGCATGCAGCACACGCTCGTGAACCCGCCCGCCGCCGCCGCCCGCGCGCCCGTCTCAATCGTCTCGGCGTACTCAAATCCCGGCTCGCGAAAATGCACGTGGATGTCGAGGAACCCCGGCGCCACCACCATCCCCGTCGCATCGAACACCTCCGCGCCCGAATGCACGTCAAGGTTCTCCCCCACCGCCGCCACCCGCCCATCGGCCAGGTACACGTCACACACCTTGTCCAGCCCCGAAGCCGGATCCATCACGCGTCCATTGCGAATCACCAGCATCGTTCCGCTCACGACAACACACGCTCCAATACCGCCATGCGCACGAATACCCCGTTCTCCACCTGATTCAAAATCACCGACTGCTGCGAATCCGCAACCTCCGAGCTCAACTCCCGCCCCCGGTTGATCGGACCCGGATGCATCACAATCACGTCCGGCTTCGCCAGCGCCACATGCTCCTGCCGCAGCCCGTAAAACCCGAAATACTCGCCCGCCGGAAACGTCGTCTCAAACTGCCGCTCCAGTTGCACGCGCAGCATCATGATGACGTCGGCATCGCGAATCGCATCGTTCATGCGATACGTCAACTTCACGCCCTTCGCCAACTGCCCCAACTCCTCCGGTAGCAGCGTCGGCGGCCCGCACAACACCACCTCCGCCCCAAACTTCGCCAGCAAATGCACGTTCGAGCGCGCCACGCGGCTATGCGCGATGTCGCCAATGATCGCCACCTTCAAGCCTTCCAACGATTCCCGGTGATCCAGAATCGTCATCGCGTCCAAAAGCGCCTGCGTCGGATGCTCATGCGTCCCATCGCCCGCGTTGATGATCGGAATCGGCAAATGCCGTGCCAGAAAATGCGGAGCCCCCGAAGCCGCGTGCCGCATCACAATCGCGTCCGGCTTCATCGCCGCCAGCGTATTCAACGTGTCCACCAGCGACTCGCCCTTGCTCACGCTCGACGCCGCCACCGAAATCGAAACCGAATCCGCCCCCAACCGCTTCGCCGCAATCTCAAAGCTCGTCCGCGTCCGCGTCGACGATTCGAAAAACAGCAGCACCACCATCCGCCCCCGCAGATGGTCCATCTTCTTCCCCGGCGCCTGCTGCTGCTGAAACTCTTTCCCCCGCCGCAGAATCCACTCGATCTCCGTGCGGCTCAAATCCTCAATGCCGAGCAACCCGGCGCGCAGTCCTTCCAGCGCCGCCGCCATGCTTCAGTCCTCAACCTTCTCGACGAGCAACACCTTCTCCACCCCGTCGATCTCCTGGAACTTCACCTCAATAATTTCGATGTCCGACGTCTGCACCGTGCGCCCGATATAGCGCGCCTCCACCGGCAACTCGCGATGCCCCCGGTCGATCAGCACCAGCAGTTGCACCCGCGCCGGTCGCCCATGATCGAACAGCGCATCCAGCGCCGCGCGAATCGTGCGCCCCGTGTAGAGCACATCGTCCATCAGAATGATGTCGCGCCCCACCACCGAAAACGGAATCTCGGTCGCGTTCACCACCGGCGTTTGCGAAACCGTCGAGAGATCGTCGCGGTAAAGATTGATATCGAGAATCCCCACCGGAATCTCGCGCTTCTCCAGCGTCTTGATCTTCGCCGCTAACCTTTGCGCCAGCGGCACCCCCCGCCGCCGGATGCCGATGAACGCCAGCTTGTCCAAATCGGCCGTCTTCTCCAGAATTTCGTGCGCCAGGCGCACCAGCGTCCGGTCAATCTCGGACGCGCTCATCAGTTGTGCTTTGTCGCGCGTTTCAGGCATGGCTCAAACGCACCAGCGTAGCATAGGCGCCTGTCCGCAACCGCCACACAAACCGCCGCGCATGCATCACCCCACCCCGCCTCCGTGCCGCCGCCGGCCGCGCCTAAAACCTCTTCATTCTTCCCCGAATGCGCTTCGCCAGCTTCTCGATCTCCTCGGTCTTCTTAATCGCCGCCAGCGACAACACATTCTTATCGTTCTTTTCCAGCTCCATCCGCAGCTCCTCGGCCAGCTTCATCAACTGCCCCGCCTCTTCGAGCGACTTCTTATGGTCATCGCTCAAAATCGCGCTAATCTGTGACTGCTTCAGCTTCGGAACCGGCTCTTCGTGCGGACGCAACTGCGCATACGTGAGCAGCCCCGCCACCGGAAGAACGCCCAAAGCGATCATGGCTCGCAAAATCAGGGGTTTCATGGGCTGTTGCTATCATAACGGCTTATGCTCCCGAATACTCCCGCCCGCGCTGTCAACATCGGCATCGTCGGCCTGGGCAACGTCGGCTCCGGCGCGCTCTCCATCCTCGCCGGAAACGCCGCCCAAATCTCCCAGAAGCTCGGCTTTCCCCTCCGCGTCCGCGCGGTCTGCAGCCGCTCGGTCGCCTCTAAGGAACTCCCCGCCGCCCTCTCCTCGGTCACCCGCACCACCAACTGGCGCGATATCGTCAACGACCCCGAAATCGACATCATCTGCGAACTGATCGGCGGCACCGGCGTGGCCGCGGAACTGATCGAAGCCGCCATCGCCGCCGGCAAAAGCGTCGTCACCGCCAACAAGGAATTGATGGCCCTCCACGGCGCCGCCATCTGGGAAAAGGCCATCGCCCGCGGCATCAACCTCGCCATGGAAGCCTCCGTCGCCGGCGGCATCCCCATCCACACTGTCCTCCGCGAAGGCATCTCCGGCGACCGCATCAAGGCCCTCTACGGCATCTTGAACGGCACCAGCAACTACATCCTCACCGAAATCGAGCGCCACGGCACCGCCTTCGAAACCGTCCTCGCCGAAGCCCAACGCCTCGGTTACGCCGAAGCCGACCCCTCCGCCGACATCGACGGCTTCGACGCCCGTTCCAAACTCGCCCTCCTCGCCGCCCTCGCCTTCGGCGAACAGATCACGCCCTCCGACATCTACACCGAAGGCATCCGTCGCCTCACCCCGCTCGACTTCCAATACGCCCACAAGCTCGGCCACACCATCCGCCTCCTCTGCGCCGCCCGCCAGACCGACGAAGGTCT
>CAYUZM010000666.1:0-4146 GCA_964449665.1 uncultured Solibacteraceae bacterium | reverse complement strand
CCCCGCTCGTCGAAACTTTTATCGCAGCACCATCGCTATGTCTGGCCATCGAAAACATCGCCGCCACCCCCTCCAGCCGCCGCCGCTGGCTGCTGGCTGCAGGCTTCGGCCTCATCCACGGCTTCGGATTCTCCTTCGCCCTCCGTGACTCCCTCCAGTTCGCCGGCAGCCACCTCACCGCCTCGCTCCTCGCCTTCAACCTCGGCGTCGAACTCGGCCAGCTTCTTGTTGTGGCGTTGCTCGTTCCAATCGCCGCGCTCACCTTCCGCTACGTCATCGCCGAACGCACCGGCACCATCATCGCCTCCGCCTTCATCGCCCACACCGCCTGGCATTGGATGACCGAACGCTACGCCGTCCTCCTCCAATACCGCTTCATCTGGCCGCAATGGGACGCCCCCACCCTCGCCGCCTCCTTCCGCTGGCTGCTCGTCCTGTGGCTCGCCGCGGGCCTGCTCTACCTGGTCATGCGGCTGCTACGCTCGAAAATACAAACATGACCATCGATCGAAGGTCGCTCATTCGCAATGCCGCATGCGCAGCCGCTCCCGCCATTCTCCTGGGACGCTTCGCGCTGTTCGCACAATCGCCGAAGGAATACTCGGCGCGCGCCATCCAACTCGTCGAAGAGGCGCCCGTCGTCGACCTGCTCAGCCAATTCCGCTTCGCCGACTACGCCGAAAAGCCTCCCAAAATCGAGCGCTGGCTCACTAAGCCCGGCAGCTTCACATCCGAAGACGCCGCCACATTCCTCAACTCCGGCATCCGTGTCTTCTCCCTCGGCCTCTCGGCCGCCGACTACGCCGCGGGCCACCAATTCTACGCCCGCTGGAACGGCTTTCTCGCCGCCTACAGTGACCGCCTGCTCCGCATCGACGACGCCGCCGATTTCACCCGCGCCCACCAGGAACGCAAAATCGGCATCATGCTCACCATGCAGAACTCCACCCACTTCCGCGCCCCCGCCGATGTCAACGAGTTCTTCTCCCTCGGCCAGCGCATCTCTCAGCTCTCCTACAACTTCAACAACCGCATCGGCAGCGGCTTCCTCGAACAACGCGACGGCGGCCTCTCCGTCTTCGGCCTCTCCATCCTGAAGCGCATGGAAGAGGTGGGCATGGGCGTCGACATCTCCCATTGCGGCGACCAAACCACCATGGATACCCTCGAAGCCGCCCGCAAACCCGTGCTCTTCACCCACGCCACCTGCCGCGCCCTCATCCCCGGCCACATGCGCGCCAAACCCGACGACGCCATCCGCAAACTCGCCCAAACCGGCGGCCTCATGGGCATCAATCTCATCCGCTTCATGGTGCGCGACCGCGAACCCGTCACCATCGAACACGTTCTCGATCACTTCGACCACGTCCGCAAACTCATCGGCGTCCAACACCTCGCCATCGGAAGTGACCTCGACGTCCTCGGCGCCGCAATCCCCCAAGGCGCCCCAGGTCCCCCCATCTCCGCGCAGCCCAACTTCGATCGCTACAAGTTCCACACCGGCCCCAACGGCAAGGAAGCCGTCGACGGCCTCGGCCACCCCAAGCGCATCTTCGACCTCGCCGAAGGCCTCATCCGCCGAGGTTACAGCGACGCCGATTGCAAGCTCATCCTAGGAGGCAACGCCATCCGAGTCCTCAGCCAAATCTGGACGCCTCGGCCCGCATAGGCCGCCCCTCTCTTTCCCCCTCTCTCCGCGTTCGCCTCGCCCTCCCCGGCGTCAAGCCCCCGCCAAAGGCCTCCCAACTCAGGCGCAAATCCTCCGCACAACCCTACGTTTCTTGTTTGTGCGCATCTGTGTCCACCTGAACCGCCCCGGGTTTGATGGCGCGGCTTACCGGACACGAGGATGTGGAAAAAAGATGCGGATCTTTGGCGCCTACCCTGGGCCGAGCAGGCGTGTCGTCTGCGGCCCACGCGCACTGACTTGGCTATCGGTCAAACCCGAAGGAGTGAACATGCAAACCGATATTGATCGCACTAGCCGAACCGGTATCCGGACTGGCGCTCCCCGGGCATTCCGGCGAAGCCGAAGGCCAAATCCAGGATGATCACGAATGGCATTCCATGACGATCCCGAACACCATAGGGCTAGCAACGCTGGCTTCTCGGTTGCCCAAGACCATTCGGGTCCTTCAATGGATACCTGTCCGATGCGCAGCGAAGGAAGGATGCCCCTAGCGAAGAAGGTGGTGCGGGGATGCGGCGGCAGCCCCTTGTCCCTGCTTCAGTTCGCAATGTCACCAGAGCGCGAACAGCGCTCCGGCCGGTGTGCCCTCGTTTGCTCAGCAACGTTGCTCGTCCAGGTGGGTCACTTCTGCCGGGAGCGTAAAGAAAAACACTGAGCCTGCTCCGGCCGTGCTGTCGACCCAGATGTGGCCCCCGTGTCCCTCCACCAATCTCCGTGCGATAGTCAGGCCGAGCCCGGTGCTCGGTTCACTGGCCGTGCTACAGACGCTGGTCCGGGAAAAGGGCTGAAACAGCTTGTGGCATTCAGCTTCGGGAATGCCCGGCCCCTGATCACGGACCGAAATCAGCACGCCGCCTTCATGCGGCGCCGCTCGCACTGCGACTACGGTTCCCGGCGGCGAAAACTTGACTGCGTTCGAGATCAGATTGTTCAACACCTGATTGATTTTCCCTTCATCGATCGACAGCATCGGCAGTACGCCTTCGATCTGAAGACCAACGTGAGTTTGCTTTTGCAACGCACGCTTGGTGTTGAGAAGAACGTTGTGTTCGAGAAGCTCCCGCAGATCCGACGGGCGGCGGTTCAAGTGTAAAATGCCCGCTTCTATTGACGAGACATCCAACAAGTCTTCGATTAACTGCAACATGGACTTGCTGGAACTCCGGATATCGGTAAGATATCCGAGCTGCTCTTCGGTGAGCAATGTGGCGACTTCGTCGTTCAGGAGTTCGGCAAGTACTAAGATCGCCCCGATGGGATTACGCAGATCATGCGCCGCCATGCCGAGGAACTCATTCTTGAGCTGGTTGAGGCGCTCGAGTTCCAACGCCGCCTGTTTCACCGGAGTGATATCCACGGCAGAGCAAGTAACCCCTGCGATAGCCCCGTGGGCGTCGGCAAGTGGCTCGACGGTCAGATCGTAGTAGTGTGTCTCGCCCTGGAAGGTTACCGTAGTTTCGGTGCGAGTCCCGATCCCGCTCCGCAAGACGCCTTTTTTGATCGCGGTCAAGCGGCCCCCCTCCTGTCCGCCAACGATCTCCGCGTCGGTACGGCCGGCATAATCTGCTGAAGCCCAGCCCAGGACAGGCGAGTTGATCCAGGTGTATCGTAGCTCGTGGTCCTGATTGAACACCACAACCGGCGAATTCTTGAGGGCAACGCGGAAACGCTCCTCGCTGAGATGCAAGGCCTCCTCCGCCCGCTTCAATTCTTCAATATCGGTGCATGTTCCAAACCACTTGGCTATATTTCCCGAATCGTCCTGTAGCGGCAAACCAAGCATCAGAAACCAGCGATAGGTATCATCGGCCCCTCGCAGGCGGCTCTCGACCCTGTACGGTTCCCCAGTGGCGACCGAGTGGTTCCAGGCATCCCACGCGCGCTGCTTATCGTCGGGATGGAAAGGAGTGTTCCACCCCATGCCATGGCTTTCCTCCAGCGTCAGACCGGTGTAGTCCACCCAACGCTGATTGAAGTAAACGTTCAAGCCGTCCGGGGTACACATCCAGACGAACTGCGGCACCAAATGGGCGAGTGTGCGAAATTTCGCTTCACTCTCTCGCAAAGCCCTTTCCGCCTTCTTGCGAGCGGTCGTGTCCCGAACCAGGGCGATGACCGTCAGGGTCTCCCCGGAATGGTTTGGACTCAAACTGATCTCAACCGGAAACACGAAGCCATCTTTTCTTTGCGCCTCCACCTCGATCCCGCTGCCCATGGGCCGCGCCTCGGGTTGATGCGCAGAGCTAAGGCGGTGCTCAGCATGGGTGATTTTATGGTACGTAGGAAGAATGGCATCGACGTTCAGGGTGAAAAACTCTTGACGGCTGTAGCCGAACATCCGCTCGGCGGCTGCGTTGACCAGCAAGATGTGTCCTGCTGCGTCGACCTCCAGAATCGCTTCCGGAATCGCTTCCAGTACATTGCGAAGATGATCGCCGAATTCGGCCTGGTTGAGC
>CAYUZM010000665.1:0-4156 GCA_964449665.1 uncultured Solibacteraceae bacterium | reverse complement strand
CGAACGGCGACTGGGCCTCGGGATAGCGTTTGATCCGCACGGAATCCCCGGCCGCAGCCTCTCAGCGGTAATAATTGCCGGTGCTGCCGCGCCAATCAACCCGGCTTTTCCACCGTTCAACCCCGTCCGAATTCCGATCGACCCCGCCCCTACCAAAGTCCATAGCGCATTCCGTCTTTTCATAGTTCCTGTCCCCCTCCCAACTTTCGTCCGGGCCAAAGGCTATACTAAAGGAATTGCCAATGAGAATTTCACAGTACATTGCAATTGCTCTCCTCCTCTCTCTCTCCCAGGTCCAAGCCCGCGCCGCCGCGCCGGACTTCCCCCGAACCGACGACCAGCTTGAGCGTTCCCTCCGCGACGTCGTCCTCCGCCTTGGCTTCGAGCGCGCCCTCTCCGAGCACCGCCTCGCCCTCGCCCTGGTTGACGTAACTGACCAGGCCCGCCCCCGCTACGCCGGCCTCAATGACTCCGACATGCTCTACGCGGCGTCGCTCCCCAAGATCGCCATCCTACTGGCCGGCTTCGAAGCCATCCGCCAGGGCATGCTCTCCTACACCCCCCAGGTGAAGGAGATGTTCGCCCGCCTCGTCCGCTTTTCCTCCAACACCGATGCCTCCCGCGCCGTCCACGCCGTCGGATTCGACTTCATCGCCCGCACCCTCACCTCCGCCAAGTACAAGCTCTATGACCCGGCCTCCAACGGCGGCCTCTGGATCGGCAAAGCCTACGGCGGGCCCAACGACTACTGGAAGCGCGACCCCCTCCACAACATCTCCCACGGCGCCACCGCCCTCCAGGTCGCCCGCTTCTTCCTCATGCTCGACCGCGGCGAGCTCGTCGACGCCAAATCCAGCGCCGAAATGAAAGAGCTGATGTCCAACCCCGGCATCCATCACAAATTCGTGAAAGGCCTTGAACGCCTCCCCGGCTACCGCGAAATCTACCGCAAATCCGGCACCTGGAAAGACGCCCACTGCGATGCCGCCCTCGTCGAAGCCGACGGCAAACGCTATATCGCCGTCGCGCTCATGAAGGACCCCAAAGGCGGCGAAGCCCTGCCCAAACTCATTGTGGAAATGGACCGCCTCATTCCCCGCCGCGGCTACTCCCAACTCCACGCCCCGGCGCTGCCGTAGGACACCCGCCGGCCTGTCCTGCCCGGACCTCCCGTCGGCCTCCCGGCCCGTCCCCACCCGCCCACGAACCCACCGAATCGTGCGCGGCGTCACGCGCGTGACGCGTTGCGAACTGCATCTTGGGCGCGATTCGTTGGGCGCGGGGGCGGCCAATATTCGCGCCACGGCGCCCAAACATAATTCGCCACCCGCGCCACCCGACAGACTCATTCCCGCGCGCGAGCTTCGTAGCCGCCATTGGCAACCAATGCGCGAACACCACCACCGCCGCCTACGCTGCGCCTCCGGCCGAACACGAAGCGCTGACTCAGCGTCCAGCCTTCTTCGCCGCCGGTTTTCTCGGCTTCGACGGCTTTCGCTTCTTCGCTGCCGCCCGTTTCCTGGGGGCTTTCTTCCCCACTGGTGGTAATTCCGGTTCGCCCGCTGGTACCGCCGCCGGTGCTGCAGCGGGTGCGCCTGCCGGTGCCGCCAGTGGCACATTCACGCCCGCCCGGACCGCTGCTGGTACCGCTGCCGGTGCCCCCGCTGGCCCCGCCGCCGGTGCCGCCGCCGGAATCATCGCAATCTGCTGTCGCAGTGCTTGCGCCCGTCCCTGCAGCAGTGCCAGCCGACCCTGCAACGCCTGCCGGAGGGGAAATGGCGCGGTCGCCAATTGTTGTTGCGTTGCGGCGATCTCCGCCTCCACCTTTTTAAGTTCTGTTTCCAATTCTGCGCGAGTAGCCATTGTCTTCTCCTCTGTCTCTTACGACGACTTCGTGCACTTCCGCTTCGCGAACAGGTCTTCGAGCACCGCCAGGTTCGCCTTATCCGCATCGGTTGCGTCCGCGCCCTTGTCCTTCAACGTCTTGATCTGTCCTTCCAGGTCCTTACACACAAGCGAATCGAATTCGTCCTTCGTCGCATTCACGAACTTCCCGATCTCTTCAGCGTCTTTCTGCAGCGGACTCTTCACCGCCAGGCCGTCCAGCAGCTTTCCAAAGGCCTCAATTTTGTCTTTCTCGATCTTCAGCGCTTCGATCTTCTCCAGGTACGCGCGCGAGCGGTCCAACGGGCCCTGATGCGCCGCCAGGTTGGCCGCGTGTTCCTTGGTCGCATAGACGCTGAGTTCCTCGCGAATCCGGCTCGGCCGCCTCGTCCGCTCCACATACGCGAACGCCAGCTTGTCGCCTGTCTCGGACCGCACGCCCACCATGTCCAGCGCCCGCCGCGTGAACGCCGAATCCGCGCGCAGCGTCGCATATTCCAGATAGTGGTTCTCGGCCTCGGCGATCTGTTTCTGCAGTTGCTTCTGATAGCCGCCCAACATCTCCCTTGTCTTGGTGGCAAACTCGAAGGCGTCTTTGTCGCACCCGGTAAGGGACAGGCATGCGATCGCCGCCGGCAGAATCGATAAAAACTGTCTCATGGCTCTCTCTCCTAATGACTGGCAAAGGCTATTTGGTGACAACCAGGTAAGGAATCGCGAACGCATTTCCTAACTGGTAAAGGAACTGCGCCACCTGCGACGGCTTGAAACCCGAGGAATAGTAGGCCGCCAGTCGTTGCGAAGCCGCCACCAGCGTCGCTTCATACGATCCGTTGTAGATTCCGCTCTTGCGAATCTGCCACCGCCGCGCCTCAATCGCTTCCCGCATCCCCCAGATCCTCTCTGAGGAATCCTGCCGCGCCGCGATCGCCGCCGCGAGCAGCAGCGGCTCCAGCGTCTCCTCCGCAGCATCCTTCGCATCCGAATCCCGCCCGGCGGCCCGCTCCACCAACGTGTCTTCGATGCGGACCGGCACATCCTGCTCCGTCCCGTTCACGGTCGCCTTTCGAGTCATCGGGACGCGAATGCCCGCCAACCGCAATTTGTACTCCCGGATCAGTTCCAGCACTTCGCGCTTGTCCAGACTCCTCCGGGCGCGAATCACCGACACCGCCTTCAAATAGTCGGCTTCGGTCGCCAGCAATTGCATCTGAATGACCACCGGAGAAGGCGCAAGCGACTTCGGATCGACACGAATATTGGCCGCCGCCGCCGCAATCTTGCGCACCGTCGTCGCCAGTATGTTGACCTGCTCCACACCCTTCTTCAACTCGCCAAGCGCCTCGCCTACCGCCTGAAACTCCCTCGCAGTGGCAGCGCAAGTCGTTCCCGGCGTGCACTTCAGCGATCCAATCGCACCTTGCGCGAATCCCAGAATGTCCTCCGCCTGTCCCACGCGTTCCAGAATCGTCTCGGTCACCAGCGGCGGCTCCTTCGCATCCTTCGCGGCCGCCGCCTGCGCGCGCAGTTTCTGTACCTCGTCCTTGATCTCCTGCTCCCGCGCCCGTAACGCGGTCATGTTATCTGCGGTCGAATTCAGCTTGACCAGGAAGTCCACCGTATCGACGATGATCTCCACCCCTTGCCACGTCCTGAACCCGTTAAGGCTGGCCTTCAGCGACGTCTCCGTCCACGCCACTTCGTTCTGGATCAGATCCTTTTCCATCTGCTCCAGGTTCTTCATCTGCGTGGTGGCCACCGGCATGCTGGTGATCGTCTTTGCCGCCGCCACCGCATCCTGCGCCGTTTTGTCCCGGTCCGCGTTGTAAAGGATGTTCTGCGCGGACGCCACGCACACGCCGAGCGCAAGCAGCCCCAGAAGTCGTATCATCTGAATCCTCTCTTTCCTTGCTCTTCTAGCGAGAAAAGAGGGAAGAAGGTGCCAACCCGCTCTTTAGCCTTGAATCAGCGCCCAAACAAAATCCGCCACCCGCGCCACGACAATCGACGAACAAAGAATCGCCAGCAGGAATGCTACGCCCCGCCACCCCACCGGCTCGTTCCCACGCTTCAGCCGCGTCGCCTCCATCCCTAACCTCTGCGCCACCACCCCGGCCGCCCGCGCCGCCTCCTCCTCGGTCGAGAACCCGCCCACCAACTCCATGTCCTTCCCGTTCATCAGCCGCACCCCCGCCTTATAGGTTGGCCGCGACCGTCGCTCGATAGGCTGATCGGCCGGCGCCGCATGTTGCCATTAGTGCACGCCTGACAT
>CAYUZM010000664.1:0-4162 GCA_964449665.1 uncultured Solibacteraceae bacterium | reverse complement strand
TGGAGCGCAGGTTCAAGGCGAGGTCGGCGGCTTCCTCGTGGTTGCCGGCGCCGGTAATCCGGCCCTGGTCGGAGATTGTCGCTTCGATTTGCGGCGCGCTCAGCACCACGTCGTCCAGCACAATCGCCAGGCGCTTGCCGATGTTGGCGCCCGTGAACCGTTCGAATCGCCGCGCGGCGTCCTGCGTCAGAACGAACGAGGTCTCCCATTGTTCCGGCATCTCGCCCTGCTGCGCGCGGGAATCCCGCAAGTCGCTCCCGGTCACCACGGGCGAACGCGCCAGCAGCCACCAACTCTCGCCGCTGCCCGCGCGCGGCGATCCACGCACCAGCTTCGAATTGAGCGGAAGCACTCCGCTGTTCTCGCTAAAGGCGTCCTGCTGTGTGGGGAACGGCCCGCCTCTCACTTCGGACAGTTCCAGCCGCGCCGCCGTCTGCAGAATTCCTTTTACGCGGGCCGGGTCGTCCACGCCCGGAAGTTGCACCAGAATGTCCACGCCTCCGTCGCTTCCACCGCGCTGTTGAATGCTCGCTTCGGCCACACCCAAGCCGTTGACCTTCTTCTCCAGCGTGTTCATGCTCTGCGTCAGCGTGTCCTGCCTCAACCGGAGCGCCGCTTCACTCCGCAGGTTGAGCTTGAAATCCGCCGTGCCCTGCTGCGAAACTGTCCACTGCTGGCCCGTCGAGTTGGCGATCAGCGAACGCGCCTCGCCTGTCTTCTCTTGCGGCACCCCGCGCAGGTGGACTTCGATGGTGTCCGCCGTTTCGATCGATGTGGGATCGTTGCGGTCAAGCGAACCATACGTGATGCCCGCCGTGCCCAGTCGCTCCTTGAGCTGCTCGATCACGCGGTCGGCCTCGGCCTTGAACGCATCCTGTACCTGAATTTGCAGAACGACGTGACTGCCGCCCTTCAGGTCGAGCCCCAGGCGGATGTTGCGATTCCAATTGGCGATGAGCGCTTCCTTGGATGTGGGGAGTTCGACGACCCCAAAGATGCAGGCGAGCACGACCGCCACGATGACGGTCCACTTCCAACGTAGATTCTTCGGCATATTGATTCTTTCTTTCTTTTGGATATCGTTCTAAGCGGCATGCCCGCCCATTTCGGGAGCGTGCCCGTGAAATAGCTCGGCCCTGATGCGCGCCCGCTCGTCATCGAGCTGGCTGGGCGTTGCGCCGAGCTTGCGCAGAATGCTGTCGGTCATGGCGAGCGCGACCTCGCCTTCGCCGGCGAAGACCTCGCCTTCGCCGGCGAAGACCTCGTCGGCTCCGGCTTTGCGCAGCGTCTCGGCCTGGGTCAGAAAGTCGACCCGCGACACCACGTGCAGCCTGGGGTTGATCTGGCGCGCAATTCGTATGGCCTCGCCGGCTTCGGCCGAGCCCGACGTGCTCAGGATGAAGCTGGCCGCCGTGCCCACTCCCGCCTGTTCGAGCACCTCGCGCTGATTCGCGTCGCCGTACACCGCGCGGTAACCCTTGGCGCGCAGGTGCTTGTGCGTCTCGATGTTCATCTCAATGATCGTCGGCTCAATGCCTCGATCCAGCAGCAGGCGAGTTACGGCCCGGCCAATTGGCCCGTAGCCGACCACGACGGCGTGGTGCGATGCGTCGCGATCCAGCTTGGGCGCCGGCGCATCCGCCGCGCGGCTCGCTTTTCGGTTCAAGATCCGCCAGAGCCACGGGCGCCGCTCCAGGAACCCTTCCAGCGCGTGCAGTGTCCGGTACAGCATCGGGTTGAGCATGATGGATACGATCGCGGCCGCCACCAGCTGATTCATCGCGTCCGGCGGAAGCGCTCCCAACTGTGTGCCGAGAGCTGCCACCAGGAACGAGAACTCCCCAATCTGCGCCAGTGCGATCGCCACGCCCAAACCGATCTTCGAACTGTGGCCCAACAGCGCCACGATTGCAATCGCCGCCAGCGGCTTGCCGATCATCACGATGGCCAGCGTGGCCAGAATCCGCAGCGGCGACTCAACGAGCTGCCGCGGGTCGAACAGCATTCCCACGGAAAGGAAGAACATCACCGCGAAGGCGTCCCGCATCGGCAAGGCTTCCGCGGCGGCACGCGCGCTGAACTCGGATTGGCCGACGACCATGCCCGCCAGAAACGCGCCCAGCGCCATCGAGACGCCAAACAGATAGGCCGACCCGACGGCGACACCCAGCGCCACCGCCAACACGCCCAGCGTGAATAACTCGCGCGAACGGGTTTCGGCGATCTTGTTCAACAGCCACGGAATCACGCGGCCCGCGGCGAACAGTGTGAATACGATGAAGACGGCCAGCTTCAAACCCGCCATCGCGAAGGCCACCGGGAGGCTTGTGGTGTTGTTGGGCGAACTGGCGAAGATGACCGGCAGAAGCACGAGTACGAATACCGTGAAAATGTCCTCCACAACCAGCCAGCCGATGGCGATTCGTCCGGTGGGACTTTGCAGGTGTCCGTTGTCGGAGAGCACCCGCGTCAGCACGACGGTGCTTGCAACCGACAACGCCAGGCCGAAGACGATGCCCGCCGACCATTCCCACCCGAATAGCCTTGCCAACAGCGCGCCAAGCAATGTCGCAGCCGTGCTTTGGACGACCGCGCCGGCAATGGCGACCGTCCGCACGGCCATCAGATCCTTGAGGTGAAAATGCAAGCCGACGCCGAACATCAGCAGTATCACGCCCACTTCGGCAAGTTGGTCGGCCATCGCCTTGTCGGCCACGAAGCCGGGCGTGTGCGGGCCCACCAGGACCCCCGCCAGCAGGTAGCCGACAATCGGCGACCATCCGAGACGGTGCGTGAGATAGCCAAACGCCACGGCGCCCATAAATCCGGCGGCGAGCGTCAAAAGTAGATCGAGATTGTGCATGGGTTGGTCACTTCCCTTGTGGTTGCCGAGCGTCCGGCAGTCTGGGCTGAGTGGTCGAGTTTCCCGAAGTGGCTCACGTTGCAAGGGCGAACGGATGTGCAATCCGCCGGCGTGAAGCGGGTGATGACGGCGGCGGACCGCGTTACCGTCCGGGAACATCGCGGCGGGCGGTGCGTTTCACGGTCCGGGCGTCAAGCTTGCGGCTGGCCTGGTACAGGGTACAGCAACAATGAGCCAATACGAGTGGACGAGGAGAGTCAGGAAGCGGAGGGGAATGGAGGAGACCGGCCGGCGGGAATGCGGAAGTGAAAGGATTGCGGTTCGCGGGAATGGTCCGCGCCGGCGCGTGCGAATGCGCGCAGCCGCGGATCGTACTCATGCAGACCGGCAAGCGCGAACGGCGCGGTGGAATGGCTTCGCGTCTTGATGATCTCGACATGAAGCTGATCCCGGCTTGCGGCCGGCCCCGAGGCGCGGTCAACGGGGATCTCAATTACACGCTCGCTGCCATTCAGGCCGTAACGGAATGAGTCCGCGCTTGCAACAAACGAGGGAGAGGGTTGAGTCAGGAGAAAGCACGCAAGCACGGCCGCAAGCGGGAACGCCGTTCTGTGCGTAAAAAGACTCACACTTCAGTCTATCAACTCGGGCCATGGCCGAAGGCCGGTTTAATGGTCATAAGGTATGCCGTTCCCGCTCGGTTTGCGCGTGGAGCGGGCGGCCCGGTTCCGCATCTTCGGCCTTTTTCGGCGCGGCACGAACGATTTCGACGGAGCACCGCGCCTTCGAAATCACGTTGGACGCGACGGTCCCTACAAATACCCGGTATAGAATGTGGCGATCGTTGTGACCGATGAAGATGCAATCCACATCGAAGGCATCCGCAACATCGGCAATTCCGGTATTGGGATCGCTTTCGTGAACGATGGGAAGCACGTCCATCCCCGCGTTCCTCAACATGGTTTCCGCGCGCGCCTGCACCGCCCTTGCGCGGGCGTAGTCCACCACCAGGCTGAAGCCGGCAACGGGCGAGTAACCGAAGCCCACCGAGGTCAGCAATACGGCTTCTGTATCCGCGGGCCAGTTGCGCTCCAATACCGCTTTCACCGCCAACTCGGAGCCTGGCTGTCCATCGTAGGCGATCAGAATGCGAGCGCCGCCGTCTTTCGAGGGCGGCTTGTCCCGGTAGACTCTCACCGAGCACGCCGCCTCGGTGGCAATCTTCCGCGCGATGGGGCCGATCGGACTCCGGCCCCATGCCGGCTTGCCCACCGGACCCAAGACAATCAGGCCGGCGGT
>CAYUZM010000663.1:0-4172 GCA_964449665.1 uncultured Solibacteraceae bacterium | reverse complement strand
CCGAGGGGCGGCGGCACGGGGCCCGGGGTTTTCGGGCTGCTTTGTGGGGAGTGACGTGTCCTGATCGGCGAGGCTCTTTGGCATGCCGGCGGTGTAAGTTTCGGGGGCCGGTTGCATGGCGTTCATGAGCGCGACCAACTGCATGAGATCCGGGCCGGATTGTTCGCCCTGGATCTCCTTGATCATCTGGATCATCTTCAGAGGGTCGTTCTGTTGGATGGCCATATCGAACGATTTCTTGTAGGTGTGCGTCATCAGGTCGATGACGCTCTGCGGCGTGCTATCGCCGTGGGCGGCAGGGGCAGCAGTTCCGGGCCCGGCGGGCGTGGCCTGGCCTAGGTCGTCGAGCGTGACTTTTCCTTGGTTTACCCATTTCTGAATCAGTTGCTCGTTTTCAACTTTCCCGCGCACGAGCGTTCGGACATCAAGAATCGGGTCGGCTTCCGAGATCGGAATTTCGATCTGAGTGTTGACGATCTGGTTGTAGGTCTGGTTGCTGTCGGTGAACTTCAGATCGAACATTCCGCTGCCGTGGTTTTCCAGGAACCATTGGCGCAGGTCCTCGGGGTACGGCGCGCTGAGAATGGCAATGTTGGTGCCTTTCTTGTTGATCTGCCCAAAGTCGACTTCCGGTTTGAGGCGGTAGCAATAGAGCTTCGTGCCCGCGTGGTCGGGCCAGTCGCGCAAAAGCTGTTCCAGGCGGGCCGTTGTGACCTTCTTCGGGCGCTTGCCGTCTAGAAGTTGTTCAATTGATTCGGTTTCCGGGTTCGATTTCACTGCCGTTCGTGCCATATACGAGCAGTGTATATTATTACACCTTACGTTAAAAACAAATTTGCGTTGCAAAGTGGATTGAGGCAAAGTGAACCTCGTGATTGGTCGAGCGGATCGGAAGGCCGGCGGCGCCCGCAAGTGCGATCGCCGGCCGTTCTGAACTTCACGAGTCTCATGAATGCGGAATCGACATCCGGGCTGGCAAGGCCCGATCAACTTTCACCTGCAGGAGCTGCCGGATGACGCGGACGCGCAGACGGCGATCACTATCTCCCTCATGCGGAGCCTGGCCACGCAAGATGCGGCAACTCCTCCGCTGCGTAGCATCGCGGCTGGGCTCCCTTCTTCTCCGCGCGCTGTGGTCGATCGTATCTTTTGGTTTGTTCGGCGCGGTGTGCGATTCAAGCGTGATAGTGAGCTGGCTCAGGGCATCGAAGGTTGGTCGCCCGACATCATTGAGGTTCTCGTGCGTCCGGTGGATCTGCTCACGATGCAGCCGGCCGAGGGCGACTGCGACGACTTCTCGATGCTGGTGGCATCGCTACTGGTGGCTGCTCGCATCCCCTCGTCATTTGTCACGGTGGCGGCCGATCCGCTGGAGCCCACGCGCTACTCGCATGTGTACGTGGTCGCCCATCTCCCCGCGGGCGATGTGGCGATTGATGCGTCACACGGGACTGAGCCTGGCTGGGAAGCTCCGAACCGATTTGGGAAGCGAACGCTGTGGAGGGTCGATTCGATGCGCGGCTTAGGATTCACCGCTACCGGCGCGACGGCAACAAAGCCCTGGTGGCAGGAACTGATTAGCGGTGGCCTCGACATTGCCAAAACCCGCTTCGGTTTGCCTGAGAACACCTATGTGGTCAACAGCGAAGGGGTCATGAGCCGCGGCGGAAGCCAAACATCACCTGCAGTTCCCGTTACGGATGTGCGCGGCCAGGTCAATACCCTTGGTAGCTCTTCTACCCTCCTCATCTTCGCGGCGCTGGCGATTTTGGTTTTGATTGTGCTCACAAGCCGGGGGCGCAAATAATGCCCGTGCTTGTCAACATGGTTTCGGGTCTGGGCGAATCGCGCGCGGGCGGGATCACAAATGTTGCCACTGGCGCGGCGGGCAACATTTTGGCCGGTGGCAACCTAAAACAGAATCTGGTCTTGTCGGCGCCGTCCATAGCGGGCGGTGTGTTGACGGCCGGCGGCTCGTCTTCTATTGCCGCGACGACGTGGGGCACGGCAGCTATTCCAATCATTGGCGCGGCGGTGGCTGGAGTAACGATCGCCCTGATGATGTACTTCAACCGCAAGGGGCCGAAGCAGAAAGTCGCCACAACGGAGATCGTCAACAAGATAGAGCCGTTGATGCAGGAAAACCTGAAGGGCTATCTTGAGGGGCCGCGCACGGTGGAAAGCCAGCGGCAGGCGCTAGCCAACTTTGATGCTGGCTGGCAATTCGTTGTAGAGCACTGCGGCATTCCAGAGATGGGCGAGCCTGGCCGCCGCTGCATCTCCGAACGCCAGCGCGGCGGCACGGCGCCGTGGTGCCCCACGGGTAGCGGTTGCGACTGGTTCATTCTCTACCGTGATCCCATTGCAAACGATGTGCCGGTTCCCTCTCCCTCGGCTGTTGACTCCATCGGCGACTCGTTCTCGAGCATCTTCGGCGGCGGCGATGCCAGCTCAAGCAATTCGATGTTGCCTCTGCTTTTGGGCGCGGGGCTGATTGGAGCTGCGTTGCTGCTATGAGCGCCTGCACCATTTTCCCCGTGCAACCCACCAGCCGGATACCGGGCCTATTCCCGGCGCTGGGCGAGCTGTCGCGCAGCGCGCGCCGCGGCTTGGGCGAGTGTCCGGATTATGCGCCTTACGCCGCGCCTGGCGGCGGCTGCTCGAACGTCCCTCCTGAGATCAATGCCTTTGAATATTTCAAGGCTGGCGGCCAGCTCGACGAGAGTTCGCAAACCATCGTTGGCTATACCGGTTCGGACGCGCCTACGCTCGATTGTCCCTTCGGTTCGAAACTGAACCCGTTTACCGGCCGCACAGAGTGCCGCAGCGATGCCGAAGCCAAGTACACCACCGGCTCCGGCTACGTGGTACGCACGTCGTCAGATCAGGGCACCATGGCGGCGATCGCGGCGGCGGCGCAAGCCGAAGGCCGGGCGCGTGGCATCAACATTACCTGCAAGGCGGTGCCTCTCGGCGGCGACCTGCTGAACAACAACATGCAGGTATACGGCACCGATTGTTCGGTGAACGGTTCATCAGGCCACGATGCCTCAGTGCTTTTGACGGGCAGTGGATTTGAGACCCTGGCAACGGAGCTGGGCATCTCGCCATTCTTCAAAGCGAGCACAGGCTACCAGTACACGCCGCCCACTTCTCAACAATCGCAGTCGCAGGTCATTCGAACGGCGGCGGCGCCCATCGCGCCCGCGCAACCCCCACCGGCCGCGCCGGCGGCGCC
This sequence comes from uncultured Solibacteraceae bacterium, assembly GCA_964449665.1. Taxonomy (GTDB): domain Bacteria; phylum Acidobacteriota; class Terriglobia; order Bryobacterales; family Bryobacteraceae; genus JAFLBB01. The sequence goes on along the minus strand of CAYUZM010000663.1, from coordinate 934 downwards.
GGTATCCAAACCGGCAACGATTGTTTCCAAAATTCCAACTACGGCCGAAGTCATCTCGACGGTAACGGATATCGCCGAACGCGCAAAAGCTGCCGTCACGGGTTCCGGAATTCCAACGTGGGTGTGGCTGGCGGCCGGGGCCGGGGCGGTGGGCCTCTACATGTTTGGAGGCAAGCGTAGATGAGACCTCTCAGCCCCCCTACAGTTCCTCCGCCAATCCGGCTGCCGGCATGTGACCACGACGACGCGCACGCCGATTGCGGATGTGGATGCGGCGGCACCGGTGGCTGTGGCGACAAGGCAAGCGGCGCGTGGAAGGCCATCGCGAGCTGCCCGTGGTGGGTCTGGCTGATTGCATTTGGCGTGGTCGTTTATGCCTCGGGCAACGAAGAGGCGAAGGATGCATTTTTTGGCCCGAAAGTCCGGCGCGCCAGACGGAGAGCACGATGAACCTTGCACTGAAATTGCTTTTGGGCTTGGGCGGCGCTTATTTCCTTGTGAAGGCTACCGGCATTGAGTTGCCCAACGTCTTCGGCGCTGCGCCCGTCTCACCGGTGACACCCCCTCAGCCTCCACCAGGTGGAACGACCACCACGCCGCCTTCCACGCCCGCGCCGATGGATGAGGCCACACAAACGGCGCTCATACAGCTCGCCGCGTCCGGTGATACTGCAGCCGCCCAAGCCAGCAAAGATCGCGGCATCAAACTCAGCGCGGATGTTTGGAACTGGCACCGCATGAACAAAACGGGCGTTGAAACCACGGCCGATCTGTTCACCGAAGGGAACCGCGGCGAGTTAATCGACGCTCCCACCTACCACGCGCGCCGCGCCGCGGCTGGACTCACCGAGTTGAGCGGCATCAGCGTCATGCGCAGCCGGGGGTGGCCTTTAACGACGTAGTTTATCCCGCCACGACGCCCACGCCCCCCCGG
>CAYUZM010000662.1:2275-4181 GCA_964449665.1 uncultured Solibacteraceae bacterium | reverse complement strand
GCGGTCAGACGAGTATGCCGTCGCGCTAACCGAAGTCGGCACCATCTTTACCATGCTCGGCCTTGCCACCGGCATGGTGTGGGCCCGCATCTTCTGGGGCGTCTGGTGGGTGTGGGATCCACGCCTCACCTGGGCCTTCATCTGCTTCCTCATTTACGCCGGATACCTCATGCTGCGCAAGACCATCGACGAACCGGGGCAGCGCGCGCGCATCGCGGCCGTGGTCAGCCTGTTCGCCTTTGTCAGCGTCGTCATCACGTACAAATCGATCGACTGGTGGCGCACGCAACACCCCGGAGCGGTCTTGAGCTTCCGTACCGATGGCGAACAGCGGATCGACCCGGCCATGGAACACATGCTCTTTCAAAACTGGTTCGCGCTCACCGCCTTCGCGGCCGTCATCATGATGCTCCGCCTCGGCCAGGAACGCATGCAGCGCGAGCTCGACGCTCTGCGGCGCTACACGCACAATCTATGATGGAACCGCGCAAATCGGAGCCGTGCGCCGCCCACCGGCGTCTTGCGCCCGCTGCGCTCCAACGGACCGGGGAAACTTAATGGACCAACGCAATTTTCTATACATGTTCTACGGCTTCGCGGCGGCGTGGTTTCTGCTGGCGGCCTACCTGCTGACACTGGTGAGCCGGGAGAGTAAACTTCGCAAGGAAGTCGACAACCTCAAGCGCATGATCGAAGAGCGGGAGAAAAAGGGATGAATCGCAGAAGTTTGATGAAGCTGGCCACGTCGGCCGGATTTGCGTCTTTGATGACCAAGCGGGAAGCGGCGGCGCAGGAACAGATTGCGCGCGCCACTCGCGCGATGCCATCGCCGAAGATTAAGGACATCCAGGTGATCGCCACCGCGCCCACCGGTCTGCGCCTGATCGTTGTGAAAGTGATCACCGACCAGGACGGCCTCTACGGCTACGGTTGCGGCACCTACACGCAGCGCGCCGACCTTGTGGTGCCCGCCGTCGAAAAATATTTGAAGCCACTGCTGGTCGGCAGGCCCGCCGACCGCATCGACGACACCTGGCAGATGTGCTACAACTCCAGCTACTGGCGCAACGGCCCCGTGCTGAACAACGCAATTTCCGGCGTCGACCAGGCGCTGTGGGACATCAAGGGCCGTCAGGCTGGCATGCCCGTCTATCAGTTGCTCGGCGGCAAGTGCCGCGAAGCGGCCGACGTCTACCGCCATGCTTCCGGCGGCGAAATTCAACAAGTGATCGATATGGCGAAGCGCTATATCGAGACCGAAAAGGTGCGCCACATCCGCGTGCAGGTCGGCGTGCCGGGAATGGAAGGCTACGGCGGCCGAGGCGAAGGTTCGCGCGCCGCGGCGCTGCACACCGACCCCGTGTATGAGCCGGCCGTCTACATTCGCCGCGCGCTGAAACTCTTCGAAGAATGCCGCAAACAGTTGGGCGAAGAGATCGAGTTGTGTCACGACGTACACGAACGCGTCACGCCGACGCAGGCCCTGCAGTTCTGCAAAGACGTGGAGAAATTCAAGCTCTTCTTCTTTGAGGACCCGTTCTCGCCGGAAGACATTGGCTGGTTCCGCATCACGCGCCAGCAGTGCGCCACGCCGATCGCCATGGGCGAACTGTTCAACTCGCCGCACGAATGGAGCCCGCTCATCGCCGAGCGCCTGATCGACTACATCCGCGTTCACGTTTCACAGGCGGGCGGCCTCACGCCTTGCCGCAAGATGGCCGCCATGGGCGAAGCCTTCGGCGTGAAGACCGCATGGCACGGCCCCGGCGACGTATCGCCCATCGGCCATGCCGCCAACGTCGCGCTCGACCTCACCTGCTGGAACTTCGGCATCCAGGAATGGAGCGGCCTTGACAACCCGCGCCTGAACGAAATCTTCGCGCGCATCGAACAGTGGACGATGACC
>CAYUZM010000662.1:0-2265 GCA_964449665.1 uncultured Solibacteraceae bacterium | reverse complement strand
TTCACCGGCATGCCGACCTACAAGGAAGGCTATGCATACGCCAACGAAGCGCCTGGCTGGGGCATCGAAGTGAACGAAGCCGCAGCGAAGAAGTTCCCGTTCGGCGGCCAGCAAAACACCTCGCGCGGCGGTGGCATGCCCTCCGGACGCCAAGCGCTCAATGGCGGCTGGGGCGTTGTGCGCCGCCGCGATGGCACCGTGATCAAGCAATAGTCCGCTCACGCGGGCCGGCGCTATCATGACTCCATGTCCGCTCCGGCCCGCGTCCACTTCGAGCACGCCAACCCCATTCTCCGCGTCGAGAATATGGAGGTGGCGCTCGCCTTCTATGTCGGCAAACTTGGATTTGAGAATGCCGATTGGGGTGGTGACGACTTCACTTGCGTCTCGCGCGATGGCGCGTCCATTTATCTCTCCCTCGGCGACCAGGGGCTCGGCCGCGCCTGGGTCTGGGTCGGCGTAGGAGATGCGCGCCGTCTGCACGACGAACTCGTCGCCGCGGGAGTTGCCATCCGCATGCCTCCTCAAAACTACCCCTGGGCTCTCGAAATCCACGTCGAAGATCCCGACGGCAACATGCTGCGCCTCGGCTCGGAGCCGGAGCCGGAGCCCGAGCGGGAGCCCGCACCTTGAGCGTCGCCCGCTCCACCTCACCCACGCCCGCATTGCTCGGCGGCCTCTCTATCACCCTGCTCGCCGTTCTGATCTACTCCATCTACACCATTCACCAGATCCAAACCGTGCGCGAGGTGCAAGAGAGTCTCGTTGACCGCAACCGCCGCGCCTCGCTCCAACTCCTCCGCATCCAGGACAACCTCAACGAACTCGGCCTCGCCATGCGCGACATCCTCGAACGCAGCGAACCCTATCCGCTCACCGCGTGGACCGCGCCACTCGGCCGCATACGCCGCGATCTCGAGGACGCGATCCGGCTCGAATCCTCCCTCGCCACCGGACGCAGCCGCGACGACAGCGCCTACCTCGAAAACTCGCTCCGCCAGTTCTGGGACGCTCTCGACCGCGTCTTCGAAGAGGCCCGCATCGGCCGCGAAGACGAAGCCCGCCGCCAGATTCGCGACTCCCTGCAAGCCCGCCGCGACGCGCTCTCGGCCTCCATCGCGCGCCTGCTCGTGAACAACAACGAAGCCGACCAGCGCGCCGGCGCCCAGATGGCCGAAATCTACTCGCGCGTCCAACGCAATGCCTATCTGTTCCTTGCCGCAATGCTCGCGCTCGTGCTGCTCACCGGTGCGCTGGGCATCAGTTTCAACCGCCGCCTCTTCCAACGCATCAGCGATCTTTCCGCCCAACGCAGCACGCTCTCGCGACAACTCATCTCCACGCAAGAGGAGACGCTCCGCTTCGTGTCCCGCGAGTTGCACGACGAGTTCGGCCAAATCCTCACCGCCATCGGCGTTATGGCCCGCCGCGCCGAACGCCACGCCGCCGAACCGGCCATCGCGCAAGACCTCTCCGAACTGCAATCGGTCGCGCAAGAGGCGCTGAACAAAGTGCGCAGCCTCTCGCAATCGCTGCAGCCGGTCATTCTGCAGGAATCCGGCCTGCTCGCGACCATCGACTGGTATCTGCCCGTCGTCGAACGCCAGACGTCGCTCAAGATTCACTATCACCGGCCGGCGGCCGGCCTCGAGCTGCCCTACGATGCGGCGATTCACGTCTTTCGCGTGCTCCAGGAAGCCCTCAACAACGTCATCCGGCACTCGGGTTCCACGGAGGCGCGCGTGCGCATCCGCGAGGACGCCCGCCGTCTCATTCTCGAAATAGAGGATTCGGGCACAGGCATCGTACCGCGCGTAAACGCCGGCATCGAACCGCGCGCCGGCATCGGCCTCGCCGCCATGCGCGAACGGGCGCTTCTGCTCGGCGGCCGCCTCAATATCTCGCCTGGCCCATCAGGCGGTACTTTGATTCAATTGGAGGTTCCCATTCCTCGCGAGGTCCCAAACGCATGACCACCCGCATCACCATACTTCTCGTCGACGACCACGCGCTCGTTCGCCGCGGCTTCCGCCGGCTCATTGAAGACGAGCCCGACCTTGCTGTTATAGGCGAGGCCGAAGACGGTACGAACGCCGTCACCATGGCCGCCGAACTGCAGCCCGATGTCATTGTCCTCGACTACGCCCTTCCCGGAATGAATGGCGCAGCCGCCGCACGCAAGATCGTCCCCGCCCGCCCGGACCCCCGCCCTCTTCTGCCCAGCATGCCCGCTGAACCCAGTTCCCTCAGCAACCCCCTCGCTGC
>CAYUZM010000661.1:0-4185 GCA_964449665.1 uncultured Solibacteraceae bacterium | reverse complement strand
TGCGGATACCCCGCTTCGGGAATACTGGTTTGCGGATAGGCCTCGGGAGCGACCGGGGAGGCATGCGATTGGGGCATGGCCTGATAGGTCATCTCGACGGGCTCTTCCACGGTCTCTTCATATGCGGATGCCTGCGGGGCATAGTCGGTGGACACCGGCTCGGCGCTTCCATTCCCGGCCCCGCTCCCGGCCGATGCCGCGGCGGCCATGGCCCGCGCGGGCTGCTCTTCATACGTAGGCGCGGCGATTTGCGGCGGTTGCACCTGCGGCGGGTTGATACGGAAACCCTCCAAAGGCGCCCCCGCCCTCTGAAAACCCGTGGCGATGACCGTGATTTTCACCTCCTCGCCCATCGAGTCGTCCAGCACGAGCCCGAAGCTGATCGGGACCTCTTCGTCGGCCACCGCCTCGCGGATGAGGTTGCAGGCCTTCTGCACGTCGCGCAGCCGCAGCATCTTCTCCGGCCCGGTGATGTTCATCAGAATGCCGCGCGCCCCGCGGATGCCGCCCTCTTCGAGCAGCGGCGACGAGATCGCATGCCGCGCCGCTTCCACGGCCGCGCCGGTCCCCTTGGCCGTCGCCGTGCCCATCATGGCGTAACCCATGCCGAGCATGATCGAACGAACGTCGCTGAAGTCGCGGTTGATCAGGCCCGGCCGCGTGATGATGTCGCTGATGCCCTGCACGCCCTGCCGCAGCACATCGTCGGCAATCTGGAAGCCTTCGACAAAACTCGCGTCTTCGGGCGCGATGTCGAGCAGCTTCTCGTTGGGAATTGTGATGACGGTGTCCACCGTGCCCGCCAGTTCGGCCAGACCCTTTTCGGCCATGCGCATGCGCGGCTTGCCTTCAAACTCGAATGGCTTCGTAACCACCGCGACCGTCAGCGCGCCCAGCTCTTTTGCCAGCGCGGCCACCACCGGAGCGGCACCCGTGCCCGTTCCGCCGCCCAGGCCCGCGGTGACGAACACCATGTCCGCGCCTTCCAGCAGTTCAATGATCTTTTCCGTGTCTTCAAGCGCCGCCTGGCGGCCAATCGCCGGGTCCGAACCCGCGCCCAGGCCGCTCGTGATCTTCGTTCCAATCGCCAGTTTGTTCGGCACCGGCGAGGCCTGCAGCGCCTGAACGTCGGTGTTGAGCACGTAGAACTCCACGCCCGTCAGCCCGCTCTGCATCATGCGCGCGGCGGCGTTTGAGCCGCCTCCGCCCACGCCCACCACTTTGATCTTGGTTCCACCGGCCACTTCTTCGGCGATGGTGAATCGCATTGCGTCGAGGTTCGCATCCAGATTGAACATCATTACTCCTGCCTCATCTGTGTCTGTTCTTCTTCTCTTTTTTCCGGCCTGCTGTTCCATGTGTCTCCCTTGCGCTCCTACCAGCCCAATAGTCCGAGCAAACCAGGAGGTTTCTTCCGCCCGCTGCGGTGCATCTTGAGCCGCGCCGAATACATGCACAGCCCCGCCGCCGTCGCCCAGGCCGGATCTTGAAAGTTTTGCGGCCAGTTGTCGATCCCCCGCGCCAGTCCGAATTTGGCCGGGCAATTCAACACCTTTTCCGCCATGTCGCACATGCCCGTCGGCCGGGCTCCGCCGCCGGTCAGAAACACCCCCTCAAGCAGGGCGTTGTCCATGCCGGCCCGCACCAGTTCGCGCCGCACGTAAAGGAACAGCTCTTCGGCGCGCGCCTCCAGAATTTCGTTCACCTGCCGCCGCGTGATCTCCTGCATCACCCGTCCTTCGGGCGAAGGGATCTCCAGCAGCGTGTTGTCGGAAGTCAGCCCGAGCATCGCGCATCCGTACTCGCGCTTCAGCGACTCGGCGTCTTCATAGGAGATGCTCACGCCATAGGCCGCCCGCAGGCCCAGCGTCAGGTCGCGCGTCAGATGGTCGGCCGATACGGGCAGGCTCGCCGCGCCCACCATCGCCTCGCCGTCGTAGATCGCCACGCCCGTCGAATGAATGCCCACATCGACAATCGCCGCACCGCGTCCGCGCTCCTCGGAAACCACCGTTGCATACGCCGCCGCAATCGGTTCGAATACCGTCTCTTCCACCGCCAAATGTGCTTGATGCAGCGCCGACACAAGACATTGATGCTCCTGTGCCGACGCTGTGATCAATTGCAGGTTCGCCTCCAGCCGTGCGCACCCCACACCTACCGGCCTGCGGTAGCCTGGCTTGCCATCCACCGTGAAGTCCTGCGGCAGGACATGGCACAACATGCGGTCTTCCTCAAGGCGCACGCGCGTACCCAACTCCACGGCATAGGCGAGGTCGTTGGCTTCCAACTCCCGCGCCCGGCTGAACTCATATAGACCACGTCCCTGCAAACCCTCGACCGACGGCCCACCGAGGCCGGCGGCAACCGATTCCACCAAGACCTGCGCGTTGGTTTCCGCCTCGCGCACGGCGAGCGAAATGCTATCGCTCACGGCGTCGGGATCGGCGCTCCTTCCGCGATACCAGCCCGTGGACGGCGACGAGCCCGCGCCGAGGAAGCGCAGCCGCCCGTCCTCGATCGCGCACACTACGCACCGTGTGCGGGAACTGCCCGCGTCGAGCCCCACGGCGATTCTGTGCTTACTCGCCATCTTTCTCCTCGTCGGATGCGGTGATCGTCTCGCGTATCCGTAAATCCAGCACGGCCGCGTCCGGCATCCGGCGCTCTATATCTGGTAAATGTTTCTGGAAGCGGTCCAGGTTGTAGGCGAAATCTTCCTTGCCGAGCAGCAGCAGATAGCTGCGATCGCCCAACTTCACCCGGCATTTCAGGTTCTCCAATCGCTGCAGGTGAACCTCGGGAATCGTCAGCCCGACCTGCGACGCCTGGCGGTAAAAACGTTGCATCTGCCGCACGCGCAGCGCCCGGTCGGCCGGCTTCTGGTCCTCGCGCACGCCGAACAGTGTCGGCAGGTCATAGCGCTGGCGGTCGCGCTCGGCAATCGGCATCAAATAGCCGTCCGAGTCAATAAAGCTCGTGCGGTAGCGCCCGCGTCCCGCCGGCAACTGCACGAACGCCGCCGGCTGCCGCTCGGTGACATACACCTCTATCCGGTTCGGCCAACGGCGCGCAATCGTCGCCTGGCGCACCCATTCGAGTGACTCCACGCCCAGCCGCCGGTCGCCCAGCGGGATCTCATATACGCTCTTGCCCGCATCGGTGCGGAACAGCCGCCGTACGCTCTCTTCCTGCGTGCGCGAAAGCCCGCCCACGGCCAGCGTGCTCGGCTCGCCCGGCACGGGAGGCAACAGGAACGTGAACCGCTGGTCGTGCAGCAGGAAGCTCTCGGCCATGTGCACGGCGACGGCCACCGTCACGCCGATCACGGTCAACAAGATCGCGGGCAAGACAAGCGCGCGCAGAATGCGCGGCGCCGGCCCCTTCTCCTGCATCACGAACGCTTCGCGGCGCGGCATCAGTTTCTCGCCTCCCGCGCCCGCGCTTCCAGTCCGCGCAGCAACGCCTCGCCGGCCTGCGAAATGCTTCCCGCGCCTAATGTCAACACCAGGTCTCCCTGCTTGGCTTCGCTCACCGCGCCTTCCACCGCGGCCGCGATGCTGCCACTGTAAACGGCCGCGCGGTGGCCTTGATTGCGCATGCGCTCCACCAACGCTTCGGCCGTGACGCCTTCAATCGGCTGTTCGCTGGCGGCATAGATGTCGGTCACCCACACGCAGTCAGCCTTGTGGAAGCTGCGCGCAAAGTCGTCGAAGAGCGCTTGCGTCCGCGTGTAGCGGTGCGGCTGGAACAACACCAGCACCCGCTCCACGCCCATCCGCGCCGCCTCAAGCGTGGCGCGAATCTCCGTCGGATGGTGGCCGTAGTCGTCCACCACGCGAATGCCCGCCACCGTGCCGCGCAACTGAAACCGCCGGTCCACGCCCTGATACTGCGCCAGGCCGGCGCGAATCTGGTCCGGCGTCAGTTCCATCTCCAGGCCCACGGCCACTGCCGCCGTCGCGTTCAATACGTTGTGCATGCCCGGCACGTTCAACTCGAACGCTCCCAGGTCCTGCCCCCGCCGCCGCAACTGGAACCGGCACGCCCCCGCAATCATCACCACGTCACGAATCTCGAGGTCGGCCTGCGCACTCGTACCATACGTAATGACGCGGCGCTTGATCTCCGGCAGAATGCGCTGGATGTTCTCATCGTCCAGGCACACAATCGCCGCCCCGTAGA
>CAYUZM010000660.1:0-4185 GCA_964449665.1 uncultured Solibacteraceae bacterium | reverse complement strand
GGCGAGCGATGGACAATTCAACGTGCCGTCCTATATTTTGCTGGCGATGCCGGCGGGACCGGGCGCCGTGGAGGTACAGAACATCGTGTATTCGGCGTTGACGGCTCCGGGGTTGGATGTCGGGTTGGCGTTGGGTTCGGTTTCGTCGACGGTGAACTCTACGTATCGATGAAACATTCCATCAGAATCTCGTCGTCTTCAATGCCGTCGATGATGACGTGGCGCGCGTAGCGGCCGCAGGGCTGGAAGCCGAGGGATTGGTAGAAGGCTTGGGCGGCGGCGTTGGAGGCGCGGACCTGAATGACGAACTTGCGGTAGGCGTGGGCACGGGCGAAGGCGAGCGTGGCGGCGTAGAGCGTGCGGCCGAGGCCCTGGCGGCGGGCGTTCGCATGAAGAAACGTGCCGAGCTGGCCTACGTGGGACATGGACTCGATGGAGGAGGCGTAGAGGGCGAGGACCTGATAGCCGAGGAGTTCACCTGCGGATGACTCGGCAATGTGAATGCATTCGCGTGGGGATTGATTGAGGATGTACTGTCGCTGCGCGGCGGAAGACCAGGGCTGGCCGATGGCGGTGTGGATGCGCTCGCCGGCGATCTGTTGGAGAAGGCCGACGAGCGCGGGTGCGTCTTCCGGTGTGGCGGAACGGACGGTTATGCCGCCGCCGCCTTGAGGATTTCGCGGACGCGTTTGGCGACGATTTGCGCTTCGCCGGGCTGGAGCATCCAGAAGTTCATGACGAGTTCGTCACGGCCGCCGGGGGTGACTTCGATGGACGGATCGCCGTTGCGGAGTTGCTCGGCCACCTGGCGGTAGGTGAGCTTCACCTTGGATTGATCCCACTTGATGTGGAGGTGGGGCGTGCGGTTGGCGATTTCGGGGACTTCGACGCTCATCTGGATGGAGGGGATGGCGGAGATGGAATCCTGGATGAGCTTGCAGCGCTTTTCCCATTCCTTGAACTCGGCGGCGTGGTCCTTATTCACATAGGACTCGATGGCGATCATCATGGCCAGCAACTCTTCCTTGTTGACCTTGAGGCCGCGGCCGATGGCGTCGCCGTTGGGCGAGGAGTTGGCGCGGGCGGCTTCGATGAGGTCGGCGCGGCCAAGCAGCAGGCCGGCGCTTTGCGGGCCGCGGATGCCTTTGCCGCCGGAGAAGGTGACGAGGTCGAAGCCCATTTTGGTCCACTTCCAGAGGTTTTCGACGGGGAGGGCGTCGGCGGCGGCGTCGTTGAAGCTGGGGATGTTGTGCTTCTTACAGATGGCGACGAACTCGGCGTCCTTGATTTGGCCGATGTTGTTATTGGCGTTGAAGAAGAGCGCCATGGCCGTTTTGGAGTTGATGGCGGCTTCCATCTCGGCGGCGGTTTCGACTTCGATCATCTTGATGCCGCAGTTGCGGACGGCGTGGTCGTAGCCATAGCGGTGGGACTTCTGGATGATGACCTCGGACTTCATGTTGGTGCCGGCGAGGTCGGGGAGGCGGCGGATGTTGTCCTGGTTTTTGCCGGCGACGCAGGCGGCGGTACCGACGGTGAGGGCACCGGCGGCGCCGGAGGTGATCATGGCGGCATCGGCGTGGAGCAGCGAGGCGACCTTTTTTCCGACGGCGTCGTGGAGCTCGTTCAGGCGCACGAACTGTTTGGCGGCGTAGTCGTAGGCGGCGACAGCTTCGGGGTTGATGAGCGACGCGGTGAGGGTGGTATAGGTGCCCGCGGCGTTGATGAAGGGCTTGACGCCCAACTCCTTGAAGAAGTCGCGTTTCGGGGCAGCGGCGCTGAGGGCGGAGGGCAAGAGGCCTCCGGCGACAGGCAGGGTGGAGACAGTTTTAAGAAAGCCACGGCGATGGGACATAAATTTGACCTCGATAGGGTAAAGCTAACACAGGAGGAAGGGGGAAGGCGATGGGCGCGCGTAGTCCCTGAGTGGTACGGCGATCCTCCGAGAATCCTTCCCTCACGCATCAGGTGCCTGTGCCGATGAGTTAGAGGAAGAAAGGAGCACCCCATTGAACATTTTTCGGCAACAGGAGATGGAACTGGCGCAAGAGGAACTGGCGAAGGAGTTCGACGAACGGATTGCCAGTGAGTTGCCGGCACTTGTGGCGCGTTGGGCGCGGCGTGTGGAGATTCATGGTTTGTGGTTGGACGGGAACCGGCGCGACGGCGTGCAGATGACGGTGGCGGATGGAAATTTCACGGGGTTGTCGCTGCCTGGGGCGCGGCTGGCGCGGGCGGTGATGCCGGGCGGGACCTGGCTGGAGGCCGACGTGAGCGGCGCGGACTTGTCGGAGGCCGAATTGCAGCGCTCCGACTTCCGGCGTTCGACGTTGAACCGGGCCGATATGAGTGAATCGGTGCTGGACGAGTCGAACTTCGAGGACGCCTGGATGTTGGGGACGAACTTGAGTGAAGCCAAGCTGGCCAACTGCCGCATGGCGAACGCGAACATGGGCGAGGCGCGGCTGCAGGGCGCGACGTTGACGCAATGCGATTTGACGATGGCGCAGATGGCCGCCGTGGCGCTGCACCAGGCGCGGCTGTACAGTACGAATCTGAGCGGGGCCAACTTGAACGCGGCGCAGCTATACCGTGTGCGGGCGCAGTTGTGCCGGTTCTTCCAAGCGCAGATGGACGACGCGAACATGGCGAACGGGTCGTTTACCGACTGCGACTTCAGCCAGGCCGAGATGGCGCGCGTGAACTGTCAGGGTTCGGACATGAGCCGGGCGCAATTTACGAGGGCGAAGTTGAAGAGCGCCGATTTCCGGAGCTCGAAGTTGGGCGGGGCGGATTTTTGCGGGGCGCATTTGCAGGGCGCGCGGTTTCTCGGCGCGCAATTGCTGGCGGCCGATTTCCGCGATGCGAACCTGCAGGGCGCGCGCGAGATGACGTCGGATCAATTGGCGATGGCGCGGACGGACCAGACGACGATTTTGCCGAACGGGTCGGCGGGGCCGTATATGAAGCGGTCGGGGGCCGAGCGTCCGGCGCTAGCGCGGTGAGGAACTGGCGCGGTGAGGAACTGGCGCGGTGAGGAAAAGGATTGGGCCGCCGATGGACGCCGATTCACGCCGATAGGTAAGGCTGAAATGCTTTTGTAGCTAGAGTATTCTGATAGCCATGTGTCGGATATGCGTGCTCATTTTCATTTCATATTGTCTTATCGATGCGCAAGACCGCGCGCCGGACGAGTCGCCGAAGGAAATTGTCGTAAAGCACGAGGACGGCACATTTACGCTTCGTGAAGTACAACTAATTGGCCGTGGCGTTCCAAGCTTCCACGCGAAGATTCTAAATGGAATGTCGCACGACTGGGAATTCCCCGTATTTGAGGTCGTCTACGAAGGTCATGAGCTAAAGGATTCGACCAAGAAAATTCGGCAGTCATTCACGGTTAGGGGGATGTGCACCTGGGCAAAGGGTCGGGAATGCACGGTGACAAAGGGGCTCGATTTTCCGCTGTTCTTCATCGAGACATATGAGTTCAAGCTTATCGATGGCTCTATGAAGTTGACGCCTGAAGAGAAGCGGTTAGACGCTGAGCGTCGAATTGCGCAGCGAGAGGCAGAGAGTCAGCGCGAGGCTATAGAGCGGCAACGTGCGAACGAGCGATTAGCGGCTGCCCGGGCCGCAGAGGCCGAACAGGCTCGAAAGGTCCGTATGGCATGCAATGTAGTCTACCGAGACACATCGAACAAGAAAATCGGAGATCTAACTGTGAAGGAAGAACAACAAGTTCGAGCGTGCCAAGTACTTGGGTTGTATTCGTCGAAGTAAGCTTCAGCGGCGGATGCGTTCAAAATGCGGCAGTCGCGCGACTGAGGAGTTGTGCAGTTGATCGCCGTGGGCCAAACTTACGCGGAGGCCACCGGGAACTTTGCCGCTTCCCACGCGGTGATGCCGCCGGCGAGTTCGATGACGTTGGTGATGCCGTATTGGTTGAGAATGCTGACGGCGATGGAGGAGCGGTAGCCGCCGGCGCAGTGGATGGCGATTTTGCGGTCGCGCGGGACTTCGGCGATGCGTTCCTGGAGGTGACCGAGCGGGATGTTGACGCTACCTTCCAGGTGTTTTGTGTTCCACTCGCGCGGGTTGCGGATGTCGACGATCAGGGGCGGCTGCGCCGAGTTCAACTCATCGGCGAGCATGGGCGGGCTGACGCGTTCGGTGGCCCACACCAGA
>CAYUZM010000659.1:0-4188 GCA_964449665.1 uncultured Solibacteraceae bacterium | reverse complement strand
GGCGCAGATTCAATACAACATCGTGCGCGTGGACGGGCAGCCGTCGGTGTATCAGCCCGTGTTGCGGCAGGGCGGAGACACGAACACGATTGCGGTGGTGAACTCGGTGCGCAAGGAAGTGGCGGGCCTGCTGGACGTGCCGGACAACCTGGATGCGCGGGTCGTGTTCGACCAATCGAACTTCATCAAGAATGCCATCAAGACGCTGGTGCATGAGGGGACGATCGGGCTGCTGCTGACGTCGTTGATGGTGCTGCTGTTTTTGGGCAGCCTGCGCGCGACGCTGGGCGTGTTCTTTTCGATTCCGCTGTCGGCACTGGCGGCATTCATCTGTTTGTACGTGGCGGGCGGGTCGATCAACACGATGACGCTGGGCGGGCTGGCGCTGGCGTTTTCGCGATTGATCGACGACTCGGTGGTGGTGCTGGAAAACATTTTCCGGCATCTGGACATGGGCAAGACGGTGGTGGCCGCGGCGCAAGACGGCGCCAACGAGGTGGCGCTGCCGGTGCTGGCTTCAACACTCACGACGGGGGTGGTGTTCTTCCCGGTGGTGTTCTTGTTCGGCGTGAGCCGCGATCTGTTTTCGGCGCTGGCGTTGACGGTGGTGCTGGCATTGATGGCTTCGTACTTCGTGGCGATGACGATCGTGCCGTTGTTCTGTTCGCGGTTCCTGAAGGCTCCGGTGGAAGACCCGGCGCATGGGCATCCGCATGGGACGGCGGGGCCGAAGTGGTTCTTCTATTTCAACCGGATGTTCCTTTGGGTGATGGAGCTGTACGACATCATGCTGGCGAAGCTGCTGAGCAGGCCGGTATTCACGGTGGGCACGCTGATGGCGCTGTTTTTCCTGAGTCTGCTGATCTACCCCAAGTTGGGCACATCGTTTTTTCCGCGCACCGATCCGGCGCAGTTTGTGATCAACCTGAAGGCCCCGTTGGGGACGAGTCTCGAAGTCACCGAGCAGAAGGTACAGCGGATTGAGCAGTTGGTACGGAAGGTGGTGCTGCCGGAAGATTTCGAAATGATGGTGGCCAACATTGGAGTGGTTCCCGACTTTTCGGCGATTTTCACTTCCAATTCCGGGCCGCACACGGCGTTCCTGCAGGTGAGCCTGAAGGAAGAGCATAAGGTGGGCAGTTACGAATACATGGCGCGGGTGCGGGAGCGGTTGCGGGAGGAGATGCCGGAGATGACGGCGTACCTGCAGTCGGGCGGATTCGTGGACGCCGTGCTGAATTTCGGAATGCCTGCTCCGATTAATGTCCAGGTGAGCGGGCCGGATTTGCCGAGCATCTTCCAGACGGCGACCGGGCTGGCGCGCCGGATTCGCGAGTTGGAGGACGTCTCCGATATCTACATTCCGCAGGATCTCGACGTGCCGGCGCTTCGTATCGACGTGGACCGGCGGCGGGCGTCGCTGCTGGGGCTTTCGCAGCGCGAGATTGCGAGCAACCTGATTACGTCGGTGGCTTCGAATTCGATGATTGCGCCAACGTTTTGGACGGACCCCAAGAGCGGCAACGATTACTTTTTGACGGTGCAGTATCCGGAGAGATCCATCCGCGCGGTTTCCGAGTTGCAGGATATTCCGCTGAAGGGCGCGGGGTTTGGAATCACGAGCCTGGATTCGGTGGCGAAGATCAGCCGCGTAACGTCGCCGACCGAGGTGGCGCATTACGGGTTGCGCAAGGTGGTGGATCTGTACGTGAACCTGAAAGGCGAGGACCTGGGCGCGATGGGCACGCGCATTGAACAGATACTGGCGAAGACGGAGTTGCCCAAGGGCGTGCGCGTGGATTTGCGCGGATCGCTGGAGGGCATGCGGGCGTCGTTTCAGAGCTTCGCGGTGGGTTTGATTCTGGCGGTGGCGCTCCTTTATTTAATTTTGGTGGCGCAGTTCCGGTCGTTTCTCGATCCTTTCCTGATTCTGCTGGCGGTACCGATGGGGCTTATGGGAACGCTGGGACTGTTGTATGTGACCGATACGACGATCAACGTGCAGTCGCTGATGGGCGTGATCATGATGGTGGGCATTGTGGTGTCGAACAGCATTCTGCTGGTGGAGTTCATCCGGCGGTTGCGCGAAGAGGGGATGCCGCTGGAGGACGCGGTGCCGATGGCGGGGCGGGTGCGACTGCGGCCGATTCTGATGACGTCGCTGGCGACGATTATCGGATTGCTGCCGATGGCGTTGAAGCTGGGCACGGGGAGCGAGGCGTATGCGCCGCTGGCGCGATCGATTATCGGAGGGATGACGGTTTCCTTGATTCTAACGGTGTTTTTGGTGCCTTCGGCGTATAAGGCCGTGTACGGGAGGAAGCGGTCATGAGGGGCGGCATGGGCGGTAGCGGCATGGGCGGTAGCGGCATGGGCGGAAGTGGGTTGAGCGGCAAGTGGTGCGGCATCGGCGCCTGTGGCGTTGTGTTGGCAATGGCCGCGTGCCCAGGGTTGCATGCGCAAACGGCGGCGACGCTCACGTTGGAAGAAGCCGAAAGGATTGCGCTGCAGAATCATCCGCGGATGGCGGCGGCGAAGCTGACGACGGCGGCGGCGCAGGAAGCGGTGAAGCAGACGCAGGCGGCGTTGCGGCCGCAATTGAGCGGACTGATGACGGGTTCGGTATCCGAACATGGGACGTTGAACGGCGCGGGGCAACTGCCTCCGCAGGGTTTGTTTTCGCGGTCGGCGGTCGGCATCAGCGTGAATCAGGTGGCGTACGACTTTGGCCGCGCGAAGACGTTGACGCAGGCGGCCGAGTCGAGGATGTCGGCACAGAACGAGCGGGCGAACGTGGTGCGGCTGGAACTGCAGTTGCGGGTGCGTGACGCCTTCTATCGCGCGCTGCAGGCGCAGGCGCAGTTGAAGGCACTCAAAGCAAACGTGGAGATGCGGGCGTTGACGTACCGGCAGGTGTCGGCGCTGGCGCGGAGTAATCTGCGCTCGACGCTGGATGTGAGTTTCGCGGAGTTGAACCTGGCCGAAGCGGAACTGGCGTTGACGCGGGCGGAGAACGAGGTGCGGTCGAGCGAAGTGGACTTGAACGCGGCGCTGGGATTCAGCGATTCGCGGCGGCACACGCTCGCCGAGCCGGCGGAGCCTGCGGCGTTAGAGGATTCCGCGGACGGCATTGTGTCGCGGGCGCTGGCGAACCGTCCCGAACTGGCGGCGGCGAAGATGGACATACAGGCGCTGCGGCGGCAATCGGAGAACGAGCGGCGGCAGTTGTTTCCGAACATTTCGCTGGTGGGCGTGGGCGGTTACTTCGGTCCGCGCGCGAAGGGGATTCATCCGAGCTACGGCGCGGTGGGCGTGAACGTGAGCATTCCGGTGTTGACGGGAGGGTTGTTCACGGCGCGGCGCGATGAGGCGAGTTTGCGGGCCGAGGCGGAGACGCAGCAGTTGCGCGATCTGGAGATTCGCGTGGCGCGCGATGTACGGCTGGCCTGGGTAGAGGCCGACAACGCGCGGCGGCGATTGGAGCTGACGGCGAAGGTGTTGGAGCAGGCGGTGCGGACGCTGAAGCTGGCGCAGACGCGGTACGACCTGGGGCTAAGTTCGATTGTTGAGCTGAGCCAGGCGCAGTTGAGCCGGACGTCGGGCGAGGTTGAGGCGGCTGCGGCGAAGTACGAGTATTGGCGGCGGCGGAATTTTCTGGAGTATCAGTCGGGGTTGTTGCCGTAGCTGGGGCGGTGCTCCGCTCCCTCACGGTCGCGGCTCAGCTACGAATGTTCGGAACGGCGTGATTTGCTAGGCCTTGATGGCGGGCATGGGCACGCGGTAGTGACCTTGCCACACCTCGCCGAAGAGTTCGATGAGGGGCGCGTGGATGGTGCCGTTGGTGGCGGTGAGATGGGGGCCGGCGACGGAGAACGCTTGGCCTCGCATGTCGGTGACGGCACCGCCCGCTTCGAGGATCATGAGCGAACCGGCGGCCATATCCCAGGGGTTGAGGCCGAACTCCCAGAAGCCGTCGAGGCGGCCGCAGGCGACGTAGGCAAGATCGAGCGCGGCGGCTCCGGCGCGGCGCACGCCGTGGCTCACCATGGCGGCCTGGTGGAAGAAGTGGACGTTGACGTTTTCGTGGCGGCGGCGGCTGGGGAAACCGGTGGCGAGGAGAGATTCCTCGACGCGCGCGGCTTTGGAGACGTGGATGCGGCGGCCGTTGAGGTACGCTCCGCCCCCGCG
>CAYUZM010000658.1:0-4190 GCA_964449665.1 uncultured Solibacteraceae bacterium | reverse complement strand
AGTTGTTGACGGCGCGGGTGAGCTTGGGGTCGAGACCCATCCAGCCGAAGTCGTCGCGCGCGAAACAGGGATCGAGGATGCGGCGGCCGATCTCGTAAGTGATGCGGCGGGGGAGGAGTGGAGATACTTTAGCGAGTGCGGGGGCGAGTAAGTGATGGGTCCAGCCGAGTAAGCTGGCGGTTTCGGCGGCGAATAGGTCGACGGTGGGTTCTTCGGCGTCGGGAAGCCCGGAACCGGCCTTCTGCACGCCAACGTGGGCAGGGTAGCCCCAATAAGTCTCCTCGCAGACAAGCCAGATGCCGTTGGAGAGTTCGTCGAGGAAGCGGCCCTTGCCTTCCAGGTATGCGGCGACTGCGAGTTCGCGCACACGGCGGCGGCGCGCGCTGTTGACGGCCTCGTAGCGGGCGCGATTGCCGATGCGGCGGAATTCGAGGAACAGGGTGGCGGGCAGACTGGGCCACGGTTGTCCGAGTTGTGATTCGGCGGCGGCGATGGCATCGCTTCGGGCGTCGACGGGGATCGCCTCGGGCGGCGGAGTGGCCGGATAGGCGCGCCACTCGGCGGCCGGAATGAGTGCGGCTTCGAGCGCGGCGGGCGTGAGCGATGACGTGAGCAGGCGCCGTGCGGCGGGCGCGGAGTCGTTGGGCGGGAGCGCAAACAGAGGGGCGGGGAGTGTGGCAAGCCACTGGCGGCGGTTCATGCCCAAACGGTAACAAATCGAAGGGCTGAGCGACAGCGTGGGCCTGGTTGTACTACACTGCCCGTGATGCGCACGACTTGGATGGTCCGGTTCACGTTTTTGACACTGTTGGCCTTGGGGGCCGCGCTGACGCAGACGCGCCCGGCCACGCGCTGGTATAAGGGCAACCTGCACACGCACACGCTGAACAGCGACGGCGATTCGACGCCGGACGAAGTGGCCACGTGGTATCGCACGCATGGCTACCAGTTCCTGACGCTTTCGGACCATAACTACCTGACCGGCGTCGAGGGTTTGAACGCGATTCACGCGGCGCGGGAGAAGTTTCTGCTCATTCCGGGCGAAGAAGTAACCGACCGCTTCGGCGAGAAGCCGATTCACATCAACGCCTATAATCTGGGCCGCGAATTGCAGCCGCGGCATGGGGCGAGCGTGTCCGATACCATTCAGAACAACGTGAACATGATTCGCGGGGCAATGGCTCTGCCGTCTTTGAATCATCCGAATTTTCATTGGGCCGTGAATAAGGACGACTTACTCAAAGTGAGTAACTTAGGTTTGTTCGAGGTCTACAACGGCCACCCGACGGTGAATAACGTGGGCGGCGGCGGGTTCCAATCGCTCGATGAGATGTGGGACGCGCTGCTCACCGGCGGAAAGCGGATTCACGGCATCGCGGTGGACGACGCGCATCATTTCAAACGGCTGGGCCAGGAGTTTTCCAATCCCGGACGCGGTTGGATTCAGGTGCGCGCGGCCGAGTTAAGCGCGGCGGCGATCGCCGAGGCGATTGACAAAGGCGACTTCTACGCCAGTTCCGGCGTGGTGCTGGCCGATGTGCAGACAGGTGGCGGCGAATACAAGATTGAGATTACCGTGCGGTCCACCGAGAAGTTCACCACTTACTTCATCGGCGAGGGCGGCAAGGTGCTGGCGAAGAGCCACGATGCGAAGCCGGTGTATAAGATGACGGGTTCGGAGAAGTATGTGCGGGCGCGCGTGGATTCCTCGTTTGGGTCGAGCGCCTGGACGCAGCCGGTGTTTGCGCGGTAGGCGAAGCGGTGGCCCACGCCTCCGGTACCGGCGGCCACGCCTCCGGCCTTGAATCCACGCCTCCCGGCCTTGACTCCACGCCTCCCGGCCGGGGCGGGCGTTAGACTGGGGCATGATTACTGGCACACACTTGCTGCTTTATTCGGCGGATGCGGAGGCGGACCGGGCTTTTCTGCGCGATGTGCTGGAGTTCCGGCACGTTGAGGTCGGCCACGGCTGGTTGATCTTCGCGTTGCCGCCGGCCGAGGTCGGGGTGCATCCGGGCGACGGTACGTTCGCCCAGCAGCATGCGGGCAAGAAGATGCTGGGCGCGGTGGTCTACCTGATGTGCGACGACGTAGAGGCGGAGGTGGCGCGGCTGGCGGAGCGGGGTGTGGAGTGCACGGAGATCGAGGTAGCGAATTGGGGGCTAGCGACGTCGATTCCGATGCCCGGCGGCGGGGCGATTGGATTGTACCAGCCGAGCCACGCGACGGCGGTGTGACGGGCTAGACGTGACGAACTAGACGCTCACCTGTTGCTGCCGCCGGATGTGCTCGATGGTAAGGCGCAGGCCCTCGGCGAAGGGGATGCGCGGCGACCATTCGAGCAGGCGCTGGGCCTTGCCGATGTCGGGGCGGCGGCGGCGGGGATCATCGACGGGAAGTTCGCGAAATTCGATGGGGGAGTGCGATCCGGTGGCTTCGCGCACGGCTTCGGCGAATTCGAGCACGGTCATTTCGTGCGGGTTGCCGAGGTTCACCGGGTAGGGCTCTTCGGAAAGCGACAGGCGGATGAGGCCGTCGACCAGGTCCGAAACATAACAGAAGCTTCTTGTTTGAGAGCCGTCGCCATAGACGGTGAGCGGCAGACCCTTGAGCGCCTGGTCAATGAGGTTGGGCACCACACGGCCGTCGTCCAGCTTCATGCGCGGGCCATAGGTGTTGAAGATGCGCGCGATGCGCGTGCGCATCCCGTACTTGCGGTGGTAGGCCATGGTGACGGCTTCGGCAAAGCGCTTGGCTTCGTCGTAGCAGGAGCGCGGGCCGACGGGATTCACGTTCCCCCAATAGTCTTCGCGCTGCGGGTGGACGTCGGGGTCGCCGTAGCATTCTGAAGTGGAAGCGAGCAGCGAGCGGGCGGAGTGGGCGCGGGCGAGTTCGAGCAGATTGCGCGTGCCGTTGGAGCCGACGTCGAGGGTTTCGAGCGGATGCTCGAAGTAGTCCTTCGGGCTGGCAGGCGAGGCGAGGTTCATCACCACGTCGAGCGGCGCGGCAACGGTGAAAGGCAGGCAGACGTCCTGTTCGAGGAATGCGAAGCGGGGCTCGTTGCGAAGGTGGTCGAGATTGCGCGGAGAACCGGTGATGAAGTTGTCGATGGCGAGGACCGAGTGACCATCGGCCAGCAGGCGTTCACAGAGGTGAGATCCGACGAATCCGGCGGCGCCGGCTACTGCGAAATGCAACGAGTGAGTCTCCTTGAAGGGTGTCACTTCAGTGTATCGGATGGGGCGGGGCGGGGGATTAGGCGCCGGCTTGGGCGCCTGCTTGGGTGCCGGTTTGGGTGCCGGTTTGGGCGCTGGGTCGGGTGCCGGTTTGGGCGCTGGCTTGGGTGCCGGCTTAGTCGCTGGCTTCGGCAAAGCGCGCGCACTCGCCGCAGAACTCGTCTTTCAGGTCGAGGCGTTCCACGGAGTGGCTGGAGGACATGACGCATTGCCAGTCGTCGCAGTGGCGGAGGCCGAAGGTGTGTCCCAGCTCGTGCAGGGCCTCCTTGCGCAGGCGCGCGCGGAGGAGCGCCGGATTGGGCGGAAGGCCGTAGAACTCCTCGCGCAGACGGTGCAGCGAGACGACGGCGCAGGTTCCGCAGAGCTGCGCCTCGCCGAAGACGAAGGTGAGCACCGGGACGAACAGGTCTTCGGCGGTGATGGCAAGCTGGCGGGCCTGCGGGTGAGCGGGGCGGTTGGCGAGCCACTTGAGAATTTCGGTGGAACGGTACTGGCCGCGCGCGGCGTCGTGCGCGAAAGCGAGATCGACGGGGTCGAGATTCACGTGGCAGGAGACGCGCAGCGTGCGCGCGAGCGACGCGGCGAGATCATCAAGCAGCTCGACGGGAACGCTGGGGCCGGCGCGAATGAGGTGAATGGGCGTGGGCACTCACTTTAGCCCGTACTTTCTCAGTTTGTTGTAGAGCGTGGTGCGGTCGATGTCGAGGACGCGCGCGGCGCGCGAGTGGTTGCCGCCGCATTCTTGATAGACGCGTTCAATGTGGAGGCGTTCGATGTGTTCGAGCGTGTGGCCGCCGTCCACGGGCGCGCCCTGCAACTGGAACGAGAAGTCGGAGGGTTCCAGTTCCGGGCCGCGGCCGATGACGAGCGCGCGCTCGATGGCGTTCTCCAGTTCCCGCACGTTGCCGGGCCAGTGATAGGCGGCGAGCATGTCCATGGTCTTCGACGTGATGC
>CAYUZM010000657.1:0-4192 GCA_964449665.1 uncultured Solibacteraceae bacterium | reverse complement strand
GGCGCCCCATTGGGCCTGCGGTTCGGCACTTTCCCGTTCCCGGTTTTCCCAGTAGGCGAGAACCTCCCTGGGCACACCCTGGTCGGACTGGTAGTGCTTGCCGTCAAAGCAGTAGTGCCAGGGACCGTTGTTGGTTTGCGTTTTGTAGCGGCCTTCCCTGCAGATGTAGCGAACCTTGATGCGAACCTGCGCGTGAGCCTCGGAGGCAGCGCCGAGGATTAGAAAGGCCAAGGCTAGGGTTCCCGTTCCGAATCGGAGATGCACGAAGTCCCTCCCGTATCATGTTCGCCGCAAACGGGGTGGCGGGCTATACGGTGAATCCCCTGGTACGGCCACTGAAAAGGTCCTCAGACGATCCCCTTTGGAGGTGGATAGGTAAGCCAGCTTAGTTCCATTTGCCGTAAGTCTTGTAACGTATTTTCAATAAGTTGCGATGTATTTCCTCTGCAGCTGGTCAGATATTTGTGCGATGGGAGGTCAGCAAGAGGAGATTCTGGTGAAACAACTATTCCTACTCACGGGACTGGCGGCCGCAAGTGCGCTGGCCGGTCCGATTACGATTGATGTGCGTCCGGCGCTCGCGCCGAACGGATTTGGGAGTCCGAGCTATGCCGCGTGGCTGGCCAACGCATATGAAGCGTTGAGCACGGGCGCGGCGTCGGCGGGGACGCCCGGAACGCCCAGCTACTACGAACAGCGGGACCAGTTCGACGGGCGGGAGAACATGGTGACGAGCTTCAATAGCTGGCTTGGGCAGGCCGATCCCGCGCCGGCGTTTGGAGCGGCGTTTGCGAGCGAGCTTGGCAACCGCATTCTGTTCGGCTTGTTTATCAATGGCAACGGCTCGCAGTTCAGCATTTCACAGTTAAGCTTTACGGCGGTGAGCACGGACCCGGGGAACGTGCTGGGCTTCGGCTTTGGGGCCGGGGGCTTACAACTATGGCGGTGGCTATTACGGCATAGTCGACGACGGCGACGGCGTTCTGTTCAACGGAACCGACCAGATCATCACCAGCGGGCCGAACACGCAGTTGGTGGATGCCTTGATTGGGCGGGGCAGCGGGAACGCACTGTGGCCGTGCGGGCCGGGGCATCCCGCCGGTGCGGAACCGGCAACAATTGCGAGCAGTATCTCTTCCAGGGCACGATTCCTATGCCGTGCAAAATCAGTATACTAGGGAGCCATCATGAGCGCCCCCGCCATATCGGTTGGCGATTCGCTTGGCCGTTTCCGAATTGAGGGCAGCCTGGGTTCAGGCGGCATGGGCGATGTCTATAAGGCCGTCGATTCGCGCCTTGGTAGGACGGTTGCGCTCAAGGTGCTGCCGGCCCACTTGACGCAACAACCCGACCGGCTCTGCCGTTTCGAGCAGGAGGCCCATGCTGCTTCGGCGTTGAATCACCCGAATATCGTCACTATCTACGACGCGGGTACCCACGGCGACATCCCCTGGATCGCCATGGAGTACGTGCAAGGCAACACGCTGCGCAGCTTACTGCGCGATGGGCCGATCCAGCCGAAGCAGTTGGAGCAGTTTGCCGGCCAGATTGCGAGCGCACTCACCGCGGCGCACGAAGCGGGCATCGTTCATAGGGACCTGAAGCCTGAGAACGTCATGCTCACCAACGCGGGAGCCATCAAGATCCTCGACTTCGGGCTCGCCAAGCTGACCAGGCCTGAGCCGGCATTGCAGAGCGACGAGACACGAACGCTGCTTACTGCGCCGGGAGACATCTTCGGCACCGCCGGCTATATGGCGCCAGAGCAACTACGGGGGCAACCTGTAGATCACCGGGTGGATCAGTTCGCGCTGGGCGTGATGCTCTACGAAATGGCAGCAGGTCGCCACCCGTTCCGCCGCGACTCGACGGCGGGGACCACGGCGGCAACCCTGGAAGAGCAGCCTAACTTCGACGCGCTTGCGCGCTGCGGGACCGCCACGGCGTTGACCAACGTGATTGCGCGGTGCCTCGCAAAGAAGCCCGAGGGACGTTACGAATCGACACGGGACTTGCTGTTGGCCTTAGAGGGCGCCGGTCCGGCGGTAGAGCACCCTCATGCCGGGGCTGGAAGCATCACGAAGCGTCGTGCCGCCATTGGAGTTGCGTTTGCTGCCGTGATTGTCGCGGTCGCAGCAACGGCGCTTTGGCGATCCCAAAAGACGCCCGCGGTGCCGGAGATGCCGGTAGTTGCCGTGCGTCCGTTCGCAAACCTGTCAGGTGACACGGCCCAGGAACAGTTCACGAGCGGCATCTCCGAAGAGCTTCGAAGCCAGCTCTCCAAGATCTCTTCCATCCGTCTGCTCAGCCGGAGCGCGGTGGAACGGTACACGGGTGCGGAGTCGCGGAAGCTTGCCTCGGAACTTGGTGTGAACCAAATCGTCGATGGATCGGTGCGGATCCACTCGGGGAAACTGCGCGTTTCGGTTCAACTGGTGGATGCCAGGACGGAGCAGGCCATCTGGTCAGAGCAATACGACCGGCGGCTCGAAGACATTCTCGAGGTGCAAAGCGACGTAGCGAAGCGTGTTGCCGGCGCAATGCAGGCCAAGCTCACGCCCGCGGAACGCCAGAGGGTGGGAAAGCGCCCGACTGAGAATCTTGCGGCGTACGACCTGTATCTTCAGGCGCGGAAGCTGGGCGGCAGACGACCGGATACCCTTGCAAAAAGCGTGAGTCTGCTGAAGCAAGCCATCGACATGGATCCTAGATTCACCGAAGCGATGGCCGAACTAGGATACCGGCTCGCGTGGTTTGCGAATGCAAAGGACACAGACGAGGCGAAGGGCTGGGCCGAGCGCGCGCTGGCGATCGATCCGGATTCGGCTCAGGCGCATCACACGCTGTCTCTGGTATACGCCGGACAGGGATACTTCAACAAGTCACGGTTGGCGCTGGTGCGCACACTGGAGGCGGACCCGAACCGCGCGGCCGCGATGAGTGACCTGTCGCTGATGTTCATGGCAACAGGAAGTCTCGAGGAAGCGTTGCATTGGGCGCGCCGGGGACTGGAGCGCGACCCACTCCGGGAGGCCTCGTATTACCACGTGTTGAATACCCTCGTGACTATCGGACGGCGGGATGCCATTGAGCGGTGGTACGCAACTTGGAAGGAGCGCTTTCCCAAGAGCCACCGTCAAGTGTCTTCTGGTTTTTGGTTCATGATCGTGAGAGGTGAACATGATCGCGCGCTGCAACAAGGAAGGCAGCTATACAAAGAGACGCCAAACAAGGAGACGCTGCAGATCGTCGGAGACCTGGCGTTAACGGCGCGTGCCCCGGATGCCGAAGCATTGTTCAAGGAGTTGCACGGAGACGCGCTGGACGCACCGTTCATCCAATTTTGGATGTACCCGCAATCGCCACGGCTACGGTATGCCTGGTTCGCTTTGCAGAGAGGCGACCAGTCTACTGCACAGAGGCTGCTGGCGCATGCAGAGGAGGTGGCTTTGAAACGGTGGACTGCGGGTGTGGATACGTCAATTCTGCCGGTGGAACTCGCCACGATCTACTCGCTGCGGAAGCAGCCGGCGAAAGCCATGGAGTGGCTGAATCGCGCGCATGACCAGGGCTGGCGGGAAAGCGACATGTTGAAGTTCGATCCGCTTCTTGCAGATGTGCGAAACGATCGGGCGTTCCAGAAGCTGGTCGAGCGGATCGAGAGCGAGAAGCGGCGGATCGGGGAGGAGTCGGCGGAAATCCGGCATCTTCTCGAGAAGACACTGCCCACGTTGCCGCCGGTGCCAAAACCGCCGGCGGCGGGTCGCTGATGGGGTACGATGTTCTCTCGCGACGGCTGCCTGCCCTAGTCTGCTGCCCGACACCGGCATCTGCGCAAAAGTGAACACTCAGAATGCGAAGCGCGCAATGAGTTGCAGGCTCGGTGAACTGAAGAATGCCACTCCTGTTTGCGCGTTCACTCGTAGGGGCAGTGCGGTGTTCGCGGCGCTGCAATTTACCCGGTTCATGAAGTTGAACTCTTCGTCAATGCGGTGCCCGAGCCGGCCACCTCGCTTGTGACTGCCGCCGAATTGCTTGCCGTGGTCTGCAAGTGCCACCATTCGTGATACGCTGTCCCCCATGAGACGCACATTCCTGCTCGCTCTCGCGGCCGGAACGATGCTCGCACAGGCCCCCGCGCCGCCGAAGACTCATTTGAAGGTGGGCAACCAAGCCCCGGCCTTCAAGCTGG
>CAYUZM010000656.1:0-4198 GCA_964449665.1 uncultured Solibacteraceae bacterium | reverse complement strand
TCTTGGAGAGAGGTCGTTTACTGCTTGCGCGCGCGATTCTTGAGAGCGCCCAACACCAACAGGCCCGCACCCATCAGCATGTACGTGACGGTTCGGGGACCTCAGGCTGTGGAGGAGGCGGCAGACAGCCATCTTCCTCGTTTGCGCAGGCCCGATATGAGAATTCTTCAAATGCCGGCTCCGCCGCGCCAGGAACATCCGTCGGCGGGCGCGTGATCGGCTCTGACGTGCCGAATTTCGCGTAGAGTGTCAGGTACTTGCCGCTCATATCGGCACCGCCCAGCAGGCTCACCGGAATCAGGATTTGGAAGTCGTCCTGGCCCTGGCCCGCATTGGTGTCGAATACATGGAACCCTGTTGGATTGCCCGCTTCGTCGGCGAGATCCGCCTGCAAATCATAGAACAGTGTGCCAAGGCCGCCAAGTTGCGGGTCGGCATTGCTCTGATTGCCAGTGTCTGAATAGTAGAACTGAAACTGTTGAATGATCAGGCTTTGATCCTTACTAAAGCCGTTGTTCGGTTCGTTCCAATCCAGCCGGAACTCAAAATAGTCGATTCCCGGGACACCGAGATTGACGGTGCCGAGATTTGCCATCAATACCGAATGCGTATGAACGCCCGGTTTTTCGTCGTTCAAGAGCGCGCCATCCGTGTTGAAGCCGTCTTCCAGGCCGGGAAGCGAGTCGGACTTGACGTCAGTTTCCATGCGCAGAAACGCGGGGAATGTGCCACTTCCCGTTCCCTTGGCATCTCCGAGCGCAAAGATCGCGCCTCCACCCGCGCCCGTGGTTGCGCCGTAGGTGGTCAGAACGGAGCCGTTGACTCCAGCGAAGTCGATGTACGCCGCAAATGCGGGTATGTTTAGTGCAGCAATGAACGCCACGCCCGAGGCGATCATGCGGATATTCCGATGGATTTGTCTCACCATGGCCCAAGCCTAAGCCATTTCTTTACAACAAGAAAGGCGGGGATGGTACTGTACGGTACTGATTCACGGATGGTGAACGGGTGGCCTGGATATCCTGTGCGGGTAGTACTCGGCGCGTAAGAGTTTTGTATTGAATTGCTTGCCCGTTTACGCTGGTGGGAAGGCAGCCCAGTACTTTCCGGCTCGACCACCAGATCGCTCCGAGGACTGTTTGCAGCCGCCCGAAATCCAAACGATCCGGGCCGGCCGGCGTGTGCCGGAGAAGCCGCGGATCGCATGGTTCAAATGACTGCGACGATTGCTATTCGATAGCCTACGGCTTGCGGGATCGAACCTTGCGGTACATGCCCAGAGTCGAGATGCCCACGCCCAGAAGCAGGAACGTGGATGGTTCAGGTACGTCCCCTAGAGGCGGAGGCTCGTCGCAAAACAAACCCACGCACTCGTTCACGGCGCGGAACGAGAACTCTTCAAATGTCCCTTCGGCGACTCCAACGGCGTCTTTTGCCTCGGCATTTCCCATCCGGGCGTAGAGAATCAAATTGGTGGAGTCTTGCGCCAGATTCAGACTGTTCAGTAAGCTCACCGGAATTTGAATCTTGAAATCGGCGAAGCCGGAACCCTGGTTTGCGTCGTAGACGCGAAAGCCTTCATAGGGGCCGCCTGTCTCTCCGCTCGCCATGTCGAGGGAGAAGTTGTAGAATCGTTCGCCCTTCAGCCCTGTGGGGAAAGCCGCCTCCGGGTCCGCCAAACTCTGTCCGCCTGGGCCGGCCACAAACAGGAGTTGCTGAATAACCAGGTCGCGCTGGCCTCCGCCGTTGGGTTCGTTCCAATCGAGTATGAACTCGTAGTAGGACGTTCCGTTGAAGGTGTAGATACCGAGTTCGGAGAGTTTTACGTCGTGCGTGTGTTGGTGCCCGTTGCCCGAGTCCTCGTCATTCAACGTGACTCCGTTGGTATTGAATCCGTCCTCGATGCCGGGGTGCGGGGCGTTAGCACCCTGTGTCGTCTGCATCCGCAGGAACGAGGGGAAAACCCCAGTCCCTGAATTGATCGTTTGTCCAGGAACCAGACTGAAGATCACACCCTCGCTCGTCGTGTAGGATGTGAGCGTGGACGCACCGATCCCTGCGAAATCGATTGTGGTTGCGGCAACTGGCATCGCCAGCGATAGTGTAGCCGTGATGACTGCTCCGATTGGCCCTCGTAACATGCCTCCAATGTAGAGGACAGATCTTTACATGCGCCAGACCCAGGCCGTACTGTAGCGTACTACGGTGCCGCGACAAAATTTTCCCAATCAATTGATTTGTAAAACACTTAGCGTATTCTCGTGCTATGGATCCGCAATGGCCTGAGTGCCGCGACCGGCAACACCGGAACCCCGTATAGCTTCACCGCCGCCCCATTGGCCCTCTCCACCCGGGCGGCGAAGGGACCGAAGCTAAAGCAGTCTAAATGGCCGCCGGGATTGGCGATGGTAAAGACGGCCTCCCCCGGACCCGCAAACGCCACGCCAAGATCAAACAGACCCTTGGACCTGCTCGATGGCGACGGGTTCACGTTGTTGCCTTGTCCTAGGTCCTTGATGTCGAGTTCAACCCTCGTTACCCAACATCCCTCTATCCACGAAGCGGCGAAATCATGTGGCAAGGTGCCCAGGACGTTGAGAAAGAAACCGGATACGTGGCCACCGCTGGGCGACGCCACCTCGATCCGAAACTCGATCCTGCCAGGTATGACCGCGTCGTCAATCCGCACCAGGGCGCTGCCCTTTTGATTGGTGTAGGGAGTCAATTCCACCCACGTCACGCCGGCTTCTGCGCCGGGAACGCCAATTGCCAGTAGTGACAACGCGCCTAAAAGGCGTACAAACGTCCAACTGAGCCGTCCCATAGTCCCTCCAATGGAGGCCACTATAACGAAAACTTCAGGCGTTGTCTAAGGTAATTGTTGCAAAGTATGTCAAAGTAATCCGTTAGCAACCACTTGCGCCGTGATCCAATCGGTTTGGGCCGCCTCGGTGGCAGGACACATCACGTCCGCGCCGGTCAGGGCGGCGCTCACAAAGTTCGCAACGGCTGGAAAATGCAAATTGGCGTGGGGAGGAAGAACCTCCTCGCCGCCCGGCCAAACCAGACGCCCGCTGTTCAACGGCGTCATCTCAATTGCACCGCTGGTGCCCACGATGCGGCACTCGTCGCGCTCCACCTGTGAGTGCCAGCGCACGTCGACCACGCCGCGAACGCCTCCGGCATATTCGGCGAGCACGGTCGCCGAATCCTCGACGTCGCGGCTGTGGACGGCTCGGCCGGTGAATCCGGTGGCCCGGCGAGGTTCGCCGAACCAGAAATTGAGAAGGTCGATGCGGTGAGAACCCACGTCATACAGAGGACCGCCACCGGCCAGCTTGGGATCGACCAGCCAGCCGCGAAATCCATCGGCCGGATCAAACCAGGAGTGCAGCCGCAACTCGGCGAGCACTGGCTTTCCGATCGCGCCCGCTCGCATCAATTCCCGTGCCCGCAGCACGGCGGGGTACAGACGGCGGTAGTAAGCGACGCCTAACAGCCGCCCACACTCCGCCGCCACTCGCGTCATCTCGATGGCTTCCGAGTGGTTCATGGCCGTGGGCTTCTCGCAGAGCACATGCTTCCCCGCGCGTAGCGCCGCAATGGACTGCGGCGCGTGCAGCGCCACCGGTGTCGCCACATAAAGCGCATCGAACTCGCCCCATGCGAGGGCTTCCTCAACCGTTCCCCAAACGCGCGGGGCAAACGAGAGACCCTTCTCACCGTTGCGCGAAACCACGCCCACCAGTTCGCTGCGCGGTTCGGCGGCGATGGACGGCAGCACGCGCTTGGTGGCGATGTCGCCCACGCCCGCCAGTACCCAGCGCAATTTGCCCGTGCTCATCTCGACACCGACATGCCCATGAGCAGGAACGCAACGAGCGTCAACCCGACGGCCGCAACTCCAGCAGACCGCCAAATACGGTCGCGCAAACCGCCGTCGCGGACTTCGAGCCCGGCCAGCCAGGCAACGCCAAAGCCACCGGCGAGACCGCCGATGTGGGCGGCATTATCGATCGGCAGAAAGCCGAGCAGCCCGATCACAATTCCGTAGACGGCCATCCGCACGTATGCCGACTTGATCTCCTGGGCCAGCGCCGTGCGGTGCAGCGTGCCGACGGCGATCATCGCGCCAATTAAGCCGAAAATCCCCGCCGAGGCGCCGATCGACAGCCGCGTGCCGAAATAAAAGCTGAGG
>CAYUZM010000655.1:0-4222 GCA_964449665.1 uncultured Solibacteraceae bacterium | reverse complement strand
CGCGGAAAGTCCGATGAAGACATCGGCGTCCTTGGCCTCGCCTTCCTCTTGAACTACGGCGGCCCTACCTCCACGCTCGGCCTCGCCTTCGCCGCCACCGGCGTGCTCTTCCCCTTCTTCAGCGCCATGCTCGGCTGGCTCGGCGTCTTCCTCACCGGCAGCGACACGTCGGCCAACGCCCTCTTCGGCAATCTGCAAGTGGTCACCGCCAACCGCCTCGGGCTCGACCCCGTCCTCATGGCCGCCGCCAACTCCTCCGGCGGCGTCATGGGCAAAATGATTTCGCTCCAATCCATCGCCGTCGCCGCCGCCGCCACCGCCATGAAACCCGCGGACGAAGCCCGCCTCTTCCGCTTCACCATGAAGCACAGCATCTTCCTCGCCAGCGTCCTCGGCATCATTACGTTCATCTACGCCACGATGCAGAAATGAGGGCCGTATGCGCTTTCGCGCCATCCCGCTGATCGCTCTCGCCGGTCCGCTGGCCGCTCTGGCGTTCGCCCAGGAAACCGCGAAAGTAGACTTCGCCCGTGACATTCAACCCATCCTGCGGGACCACTGTGTCGAGTGCCATGGCCCGTCGCAACAGATGCGCGGCCTCCGTCTCGACCGCCGCCGCGACGCGCTGCCCAACCGCGTGGGCGCGAACGGCGCGCGCATCACTCCCGGCAACAGCGCCGCCAGCGCCCTCTACCTCCGCGTAAGTGGAACCGCATCCGGAGCGCGCATGCCTCCCGCCGGGCCGTTGCCAGCCGCGCAGATCGCCCTCATCAAGGCCTGGATCGATCAGGGCGCCGAATGGCCCGACGCGTTATCCGGCGACCGAACCACCGCGCCCGCCGATCCCACGGTCGTCGAGATCATGACCGCTCTCCGCAACGGCAACCGTTCGCAACTCATCCGCGCGCTGCAAGCGAACCCCGAGTCGATCAACGCGAAAGGTCATGGCGGATGGACCCCGCTCATGTACGCGGCGCTCTACGGTGATCCCGCCGCCGTTCGTCTGCTTCTGGACAAGGGCGCCAACGTGAATGCGCAAAACGAAGATGGCGCAACGGCGCTCATGTACGCCATCGACAACGTCGAGAAGACGCGCCTGCTGCTCGATCACAAAGCCAATCCCAACCTGCGTTCGGGCCAGGGCCGCACCGCCTTGCTGATCGCCGTGCAATGGCCCGGTAGCTACCCCATCGCGAAACTTCTCATCGAGCGGGGCGCGGATGTAAAGGCGAAACTGCCGAACGGACCCGGCGCGCTTCCGCTCGCGGCTCGTGTGGGTGACGCAGCCCTCCTACAACTCCTCCTCGACCACGGCGTCGAAAAGAAACCCATCCCCCTCGGCGCCGTCCCCGCCGAATGCTCCGCCTGCTTCGACCTGCTTCTCAAACTCGCCGACCCCGCCGACCTCAGTGGAGCCCTCGGAGCCGCCATTCGCGCCGGAAATCTCCCACGCATCGGCTTCCTGCTGGACCGCAATGCCAAGCCCGGCCGCGGTGTGATCGAGATGATCGCCCTCTCGCCCGCCACAATTCCCGCCCCCACCATCAAACGCCTCATCGCCGCCGGCGCCGACGTGAACGCGAAAACGCAGGCAGGGCTCACGCAAATCGCCTTCGCCAAACGCCAGGGCAACGCAACGCTCGTCACCGCCCTCGCCGAATCCGGCCTCCGCGACGATACCCCCGCCGCGCGGCCATTGCAGCCCAAGCCCGCCGCATCACCCCGCGCAGCCGTCGCACGAAGCCTCCCCTCGCTGCAGCGCAGCGGCGTCACGTTCCTGCAGAAGGCGGGTTGCGTCTCCTGCCACAACAACTCGCTCACGCAAATGACCACCACCGCCGCCCGCGCCAAAGGACTGACCGTCGACGGTCCGCTCGCGCACGAACAACAACAGCGCATCGCGGCGTTTCTCAACGAAAACCGCGAGAGCGCCCACGAAAATGTCGGCATTCCCGGCGGCGTCGATACCGTCAGCTATATCCTGCTCGGCCTTGCCGCGGACAACTATCCCAGCGATGCCATCACCGACGTCTGGGCGCGCTACATGAAGAACAACCAGTCCGCCGACGGCCGCTGGAAGTGCCTCTCCAACCGCCCCCCGCTGGAGGCGAGCGACTTCGAAGTCACCGCGGCGTCCATACGCGCGCTCCGTGCCTACGCGCCGCCAAGCCAAAAGCCTTCCTACGCAGCCGCCGTCGCGCGAGCCGTCCAATGGCTCGCCGCCGCGCAGCCCAAAACCACCGAAGACCATGCCTTCAAAATCTTCGGGCTGATTTGGGGCCGTGGCAGCCGGGACGCCATCCGCACCACCGCGCAAGCGCTGCTGGCCCTGCAACGCTCCGATGGAGGCTGGGGCCAAACCGCCGCGCTTTCTACCGACGCCTACGCCACCGGCCAGGCCCTCACGGCCCTGCAAGAATCGCGAATCGTCGCCCCCGGCGATGCCGCCTACCAACGCGGCATTCAGTATCTAATGAACTCGCAACTCGCCGACGGCTCCTGGTTTGTCCAATCCCGCGCCCCCGCCTTCCAACCCTACTTCGACAGCGACTTCCCCCACGGCCCCGACCAGTTCATCTCCGCCGCCGCCACCAACTGGGCCGCCATGGCGCTGCTGCCGGCCGTGCGCTAAGCGGCTTGGCCGCCCATAAGAGAGGATGGGATCTGCCGGTGAAGGTCCGAGACGTGATTCGGATGATCGAGGACGACGGTTGGCGGCATGCCCGCACTCGCGGCAGCTATCGCCAATACAAACACCCCGTCAAGAAGGGACGTGTCACCATCCCTGGCCATGCCTCCGATAACCTCCATCCTGATAGGCTCAAAAGTTTCCCGTTCCAATCGCGCTTGAAGGCAAAATCATGAGACGCTACGCCGTGGTCATCGAAGAAGGCGAACACAACCTCTCTGCCTACGTCCCGGATCTCCCCGGTTGCGTCACCACCGGCCAAACGGTCGAAGAGATCGAGCGCAACATCCGCGAGGCCATCGCACTCCACCTGGAGGGCATGCTCGAAGACGGCGATCCCATCCCCAAGCCACACACTACCGTCACCTACGTCGATCTGCAAGTTGTTGCTTGATCGCCTCCTGCTAAGAACGAAACTCCAGGCCCGAAGCCGCGATTGTAGCCAGGGAGGTACTGCACGGTGCTGCCGTCACCGAAATGCCGATATATCGTCAATTTGATTTGATCACCAGGTTGAATCGGCTTCGGACGGGGTCTGGGTCGGGCATGAATGATGGTGGGCTGGCACTCTCAAGGTCTCAGTAATGGTGGGTGCTCCAATGTTTTCAGATGCCCACCGTGCTTCAACGGGGAGCGCGCCGTTGGGTAGCCACCTGGCATCGCCCGATTTTCTTTCTCCCCCCATCTGTGTTACCGTTCCCCCGAGATGATCTCTCACGCACTCCTCCACTCCGTCTCCTACTCCGGCTCCTGGGGCCAAGCCGCCCTCTCCCTCGAAGCCTTCGTCGACAAAGCCGCCGCTCTCGACTTCGACGGCGTCATGCTCATGGCCAAGCGCCCGCACCTGAGCGTCCTCGACTACGACGCCGCCGCGCGCCGCAAACTCCGCGCCCGCCTGGAATCGCACAACCTCCACGGCCTCGTCCTGGCCGGCTATACCAACTTCACGGCCGATCTGGAACACGCCGAAGTGCCCCACCGCGAAATCCAAATCGCCCACGTCACCGAACTCGCCCACATCGCCCACGACCTCGGCGGCGGCATCGTACGCATCTTCACCGGCTACGACAACCCCGCCGCCACCTACGGCACGCAATGGAACCTCCTCGTCGCCGCGCTTAAGGAATGCGCCCACCGCTGCGCCCACTTCCCCGACGTCACCCTCGGCCTCCAGAACCACCACGACCTCGCCGTCGGCTGGCAATCCCTGCGCGACCTCATCCACGCCGTCAACGAGCCCAACCTGAAGCCCCTCTTCGACGCCTGGGCCCCGGCCCTCCACGGCGATAACCTCGCCGAATCCGCGCGTGCGATGGGCTCGCTCACCCCGCACACCACCGTCGCCGACTACCAACTCCGGCCCCGCTATAAATACGAACCCGCACTGGTCAACTACACCGCCCAAACGCCCTACACCCTCGCCGTCCCCATGGGCGAGGGCTTCATCGACTACCAGGGCTTCTGCTCCGGCCTCGTCGCCTCCGGCTTCAGCGGCAGCATCGCCTACGAGATGTGCTCCCCCCTTCGCGACGG
>CAYUZM010000654.1:0-4223 GCA_964449665.1 uncultured Solibacteraceae bacterium | reverse complement strand
GGAGATGCGAACCAACATGGCAAAAAAGCGCATGGCCGAAAAGCCGAACGGGTATCACCCTTACATCTATGGCCTGGGCGAAGCGGGCGGCACGTCGGTGCTGATGCTCTCCGGCGTTCCGTTCGAAAAGCTCGGCCTGAAGACCAACCTGCCCGATGAAGCCCTGCCCGCCTACACCTGGCGCGCGCTGTCCATGGTGCCCGACATTGCCAGCGCCGGCGGCGTGCTGATGGGCGGCATCTACTGGATCACCCACCGCCGCGAAAAGGTCGCCGCCGAGGAGGGCCGTGCAAGAGCGCACTCACCGCGTGGCGCTTCACCCGCCGGGCCTAACTCGCCCACGGCGCCTAACTCGCCCGCCGCGCCCGGCGCGGGTGAAAAGGAGTTCCGGTCATGACCACCCTCCGCCGCTTCTCCATCTGGGCCTGGCTGTTCGCCGCGCTCATGATCGCCGGAAGTTACTCCGTCTTCCTACGTCTCTACTACGGCCTGGGCGCCTCCACGAACTTAAGCGATGCCTTCCCGTGGGGCATCTGGATCGGCTTCGACGTACTGTGCGGCGTGGGCCTCGCCGCCGGCGGCTTCACGCTCGTCGCCATCGTCCATATCTTCAATATCGAGAAGTACAAACCCATCCTGCGCCCGGCCATTCTCACGGCCTTCCTCGGCTATCTGCTGGTCATCGTCGCGCTCATGCTCGATCTTGGCCGCCCCGATCGCATCTGGCATCCGCTGGTCATGTGGAACCCGCGTTCGGCCATGTTTGAAGTCGCCTGGTGCGTGATGCTCTACACGACGGTGCTCTCGCTTGAGTTCGCCCCCGCCGTGCTCGAACGCTTCGGCATGTACCGCGCCCTGAAAGCCGTTCACGTCATCTCGGTGCCGTTGGTCATCCTCGGCGTCGTGCTGTCTACGCTTCACCAAAGCTCGCTCGGCACGCTGTTCCTGATCGTCCCAAACAAACTGCACCCGCTGTGGTATTCGCCGCTGCTGCCGCTGTTCTTCTTCATCTCGGCGATTACGGTCGGCCTCGCCATGACCATCTTTGAGTCGTGGCATTCGGCGCGCGCCTTCGGCAAGCAGTTGGAAGTTTCCCTGCTCCGGGGCCTGGCGCGCATTCTCGCCGTGGTGGGTTCGGTGTACCTGGCCATGCGCTTCGCCGACCTCTCCCGCCGCCACGCCCTCGGCTACATCTTCGAAGGCGGCGTCGAGAGCTGGCTCTTCGGCCTTGAGATTGTGCTCATGCTCGTACCCGTCGTGCTGCTCTACTGGGAACGCGTCCGCGCCAATCCGCATGCGCTCTACGCCTGCGCGGTGAGCGTGCTGTTCGCCTTCGTCACCAACCGGTTGAACGTCAGCGTCACGGGCATGGAAGCGGCCTCCGGCGCGCACTACGTCCCCAAGTGGACCGAGATCACCATCACGCTCGCCATCATCGCCTTCGGCTTCGCCGTGTTCCGCATGGCCGTCAAAAAGCTACCCGTCTTCACGGAGGCCTGACATGGCCGGCGCGCCAGAATTCAACGCGCCCACAGCAGCCGAGCCCACGCGCGCGGCGCCTAAGTTCCGCCTCGGACTCGCGGAGAAACTCACGATCAGCCTCGTGCTCAGCACGGCGCTGATCTTCTCCGTTTATGGATGGCTGAACCTGCGCCTGCAGCGCGACGGCGCGCAAGAGCTGGTGTCGCAAACCGCCGACGGCATCGGCGACATCATCAAACGCAGCACACGCTACCAGATGCTGCACAACGACCGCGAGGGCCTCTACCAGTCCATTCGCGATATGGGCAACGACCCCGGCATCGCGCGCATCCGCATCTTCAATAAAGAAGGCCGCATCATGTTCTCCACCGATGCCGCCGAGGTGGGCACCAGCGTCGACAAGAACGCCGAAGCCTGCTACGCCTGCCACATGCGCGAAGCCCCGCTCGCCAAGCTCGACCGCCGCGAGCGCTGGCGCATCTTCACCAACGACAAACAGGAGCGCGTGCTGGCCGTCATCCGCCCCAGCGACCACGAACCCTCCTGCTCGGATGGCGCCTGCCACGCCCACTCCGCCTCGCAGCAGGTGCTGGGCGTCATCGACACGCATCTCTCGCTCGCCGCCGTCGACGCCAAAGTCGCCGAACACCAGAAGGCGCTGGTGGAATCGAGCATCGCCGCCGTGCTGCTGATCTGCGCCATCAGCGTCGTCTTCATCTGGCGCGTCGTGCGCAGGCCCATCCGCAACCTCATCGCGGGCACCCACCGCGTGGCCGGCGGCGACCTCACGCACCGGCTCGAAGTGCATTCGGCCGACGAATTGGGCGACCTCGCCACCTCGTTCAACTCCATGACCGGCGAACTCGCCTCGGCCCACGATGAACTCACCGGCTGGGCTCGGACGCTCGAAGCCCGCGTGACCGCCAAAACCAGCGAACTGGAACGCGCGCAGAACACGCTGGTCGCCTCGGCCAAGATGGCTTCGCTCGGCAAGCTGGCCGCCACCGTCGCCCACGAGGTGAACAACCCGCTGTTCGGCATCCTCACTTATGCGCGCCTCGGATTGAAGGATCTCGAACGCTCCGGCGGCGACCCCAAGCTCGCCGAACGCCTCCGCATCATCGAGCACGAAAGCAAGCGCTGCGGCGAAATTCTGCGCAACCTGCTCACCTTCGCCCGCCAGGCGCCGAAGCAGCGCGAACCAAATTCGATCAACACGCTCATCGCCCGCGCCGCCGCCCTGGTGAAACATCAGGCTGGGCTGCAGAGCATCGAAGTGGAAACGCGGCTCGCCGAAAACCTCCCCGACGTCGATTGCGACGCCGGCCAGATTCAACAGGTAATCCTCGTCCTGCTGGTGAACGCGATCGAGGCCATGGGCTCAAACGGCAAACTGACCGTCGCCTCCGAACTCGCCGCCGCGCGCAACGAGGTCTTCATCCGCGTGCGTGACAACGGCCCCGGCATCGCGCCCTCGGTCGCCGCCAACATCTTCGACCCCTTCTTCACCACCAAGGACGACCAGCACCGCACGGGCCTCGGCCTCGCCATCGCCCGCAGCATCGCCGAACAACACGGCGGCACGCTCACCGTAGTTTCCACCGAAGGCCATGGCGCCGAGTTCGCCGTCACACTCCCCGTTGTTCCCGCCCATGTCCACGCACCCAACCAGGCAGGCCCCTCATGACCACCTCCAAAGGCAAAGTTCTCATCGTCGACGACGAAACCGTCGTGCGCGAATCGCTCACGCAATGGTTCGAAAGCGAAGGCTACGAAGTGCGCGCCGCCGCAAGCGGCAAAGAGGCCCTCACGCTGCTGGCGGGCTATGAAGCCGACGTCGCCCTCATCGATATCAAGATGCCCGGCATGGACGGCATCGAACTGCAGGCCCATCTGCGAGACGCCGACCCCGAACTCGCCGTCATCGTGATGACCGGTTATTCGTCGGTGGATACCGCCGTGCAAGCGCTCAAACAGGGCGCCTACGACTACATCACCAAGCCCGTCGATCCCGACGAACTCACGCACCTCGTCGGCAAAGCGGCCGAGCACCGCCGCACGCAGCGCGAAGTGGCGCGCCTACGCGAGAACCTGCAGGAGATTCACCCCCATCCCGGCATCATCGGCAGCGGCCCGGCCATGCAGCGCGTCATCGAGATGATCGAAACCGTCGCCCCCACCGACGCCACCGTGCTCATCACCGGCGAAAGCGGTACGGGCAAAGAGGTGGTGGCCCGCGCCATTCACGCCGCCAGCCCCCGCCGCAACATGCCGATGGTCACCATCCACTGCGGCGCACTCACCGAAACGCTGCTCGAAAGCGAACTCTTCGGCCACGAGCGCGGCGCATTCACCGGCGCGCAGCAACGCAAGAAGGGCAAGTTCGAAATCGCCGACGGCGGCACCATCTTCCTCGACGAAATCGCCGACATCAGCCTCAAAACGCAAACCGACCTGCTGCGCGTGCTGCAGGAAAAAGAGATCGTGCGCGTCGGCGGCAGCCTCGCCTTCAAGGTCGATTTCCGCTGCATCGCGGCCACCAACAAGCGGCTAGAAGACCTGGTGAAAGCCGGTTCGTTCCGCCCCGATCTCTACTACCGCCTCCACGTGGTCACCATCGACCTTCCGCCGCTCCGCGAGCGCCGCGAAGACATCCCACTGCTGGCCGATCATTTTCTGCGCAAACCGTCGGCCTCCATGAACCGCCCCGCCGTTCCCCGCATCACGTCGAATACCATGGA
>CAYUZM010000653.1:0-4223 GCA_964449665.1 uncultured Solibacteraceae bacterium | reverse complement strand
GGCCCTGCGAATCGGCCCGGTGGCAGGTGATGCAGTTGAGCTCGCCGACGAGCTTCTGGCCCGCCTCGACCGGCGACACCGGCGCCGGCCCGCCCGAGAGCCACGTCTGGAATGCGGCGGGCTGCATCACGATGATCGAGCCGATCATGCCGGAGTGCGCCGTGCCGCAGTACTCGGCGCAGAACAGGTGATACTTGCCCACCTTGTTCGCTTCGAACCACATCGTGGAGTATTGGCCGGGGACGACGTCTTTCTTAAGGCGGAAGGCGGGAATGAAATAGCTGTGAATGACGTCTTCGCTAGTCATGATTAGTTTGATCGGGCGATTGATCGGAACGTGCATTTCGTTGATCTCGCGCACGCCGCTCGGGTGCTGTACTTTCCACATCCACTGTTTGCCGACTACGAAGATCTCCATCGCGTTGGCCGGAACCTGATAGTTGCGGAAAAATACGACCGCTCCCCCGACGAACA
This sequence comes from uncultured Solibacteraceae bacterium, assembly GCA_964449665.1. Taxonomy (GTDB): domain Bacteria; phylum Acidobacteriota; class Terriglobia; order Bryobacterales; family Bryobacteraceae; genus JAFLBB01. Next base: position 3,749 of record CAYUZM010000653.1, on the reverse strand, counting down.
TCACCATGGCAATGAGGAAAGGCACGATCGTCCAGGACAGTTCGAGAATCAGGGAGCCATGAATCGCCTTTGGCACATCGTCCTCGCTCTTGCGCTTGTAGCGAAGCGCGAAGTAGACAATGGCAAGCGAGATGGAGACCGCGAAAAACGCCGACACCGCGAGGATGAAGAAATAGTTCGCGTCGACACCGGCCGTGCCAACGGCGGCGCTATCGGGAAAAAGCTGCAAGTCTTTCGCCATGTAAATTCTTTCTGCGCTTGTTCTGGAAGTAGCTGACGATCCAGAAAGCAATAATCAGTCCAACTGTGAGAATGCCGGCCAGACGCAGCAGCGTCATGATGACCATGCCATATTTCCCAGTGATAGGGTCGTAGTGATAGCAGAACAACAAAACTTGGTCCACCGGCGACCCAATGCGGCCCTGCGAAGCGTCTATCATGCCCAGCCGCAAGTCGCGGGCCGAATACTCGACGCCGTAGAAATATTTGGAAACCTTGCCCTCCGGAGTGATCACCAGAACAGCGCTGGAATGCGCCCACTGTTTTGTGTTCGCGTCCCACGAGTATCGGAATCCCGCGGCATCGGCGATACGTTTTACGTTGCCGGCACTGCCGGTGAGCAACTGCAAGCCATTTTCCAAGCCGCCACGGCGGTAGCGCGGGGCGAATTCGCCCATTTTCTTAGCGGCGATTGCGGGCGTTTCCAACGGATCGAAACTGATGGCAACGACATCAAAATCCTTACCGGCGCTCAAATTGGGAATGGCGTTCATAGCACGCATCAAGCCCAGCATCGTCATGTTGCACAGCATCTTGCATTCGTAATAGACGAACGCGAGCACGACGGGCTTGCCGCGGAAGAAACTCTTGAACGGCCGGCTTTGGCCGTTGGCGTCGACCAACTCGACATCCATCGGCAACTGTGTGTCCAGCTTCTGCTGAATGGAGACGTCCTTCAAGGGCTCCGGCAGTTTCCCTTCGACCGTGGACACGCCGGCCTGCCCTTCGCCGCTCGGACGCATTGCGGCCGGACTGCCAGGCTGTGCTGCGGCAACGGCGGCGGCCAACAAAAGTACGGCAATGGTCGAGACGCGAGTCACGGTGTTACTTCGGCTCCTTACTGGCAGCGGTGGGTTTGGCTGCGGCTACGCCAGGTTTGGTTGCGGCCGCGCCAGGTTTGGCCGGAGCCACTTCAAACTTCGGCAGCCCCTTTTCTGCAACAATCTCGATCGCCCGCGCCACCGGAATGCGAACCACCTTCACGCTCTTGTCTTCCCATTCGTAGCTGCTGATGGCCTTGGCTTCTTTGGCGCGGTAGGTCTTCAGGTCCTGCGGCTCATTCACCTGCAGCCGCGTTCCCGTGGGCAGCATGCGCTGCTGCTCCATCGTCGTCGGAGCCACGTCCTGCGCCTCGTTATAGCTCTTCAAGGCCACAAACATCGCATACATCAAACCGATGGATGAGAACGTGATGGCAAACAGATAGCCAAGGAACTTCCAAATCGGCGGCGTACTGACGTCGCTGACTTCATAACCGGGATTGGTGGGTGTGTGATGCTCAGCCATGGAATCCCTTTCTTAGTGATGCCCCGCCGATGCCGCCAGGCGCTGAATCTCGGTCGGTTCGAGCGGCCGCGCCTTCAATTGGCGCGCAAAGAACGCCAGCCACAGACCCAGCAGAGCCATCGGCGCGGCGAAATTCAGCCAGTGCAGCGAGAAGTGATCGGGGCTGAAATTCGGCTGTACGATCCAGGTCAGGTCGATCAGCCGGACTACGAGAATGAACACCGCAATCTTGGCCAGCATGCCTGCCTTGCGCTTATTGAAACGCATCAAGAGCAGCACGAACGGAAGCGCCCAGTGGCAGACAATCAGTCCTGCGGCAATCACGCCCCAGCCTCCATTCAGCCTGTGGATGAACCACGGTATCTCTTCCGGAAGATTACCTGACCAGATGATGAGGAACTGCGAAAAGCTCGTATAGGCCCAGAGCATCGTGAACGCAAGCATTAGGTTGCCGATGTCATGGAAGTGATTCGGCTTCACCAGATCCTTCATGGGCGCGTACTCCATCAACAGCCGCAAGCAGACCACCGACAGTGACAACGTCGAGAGCACCTGCCCCACCATGAAGATGACGCCGAAGATCGTCGAGAACCAATGCGGATCAAGCGACATCGCCCAATCGATCACCGCGAATGTCACGGTAAGCGCGAAAACAACCACGCCCGGGCCGCTGATGTTGTTCAGCCTGCGCTTGGCGTCTGGGTCGCCTGCGTCCTGCTTCGCCGTCAAGCGGTTCAAGGCGAGGATGAACAGCCCCCACACGACGAAGTAGAAGACCGACCGCCCGATGAAGAACGGAACGTTTAAGTAGAGCGCCTTCGCTTGCAAAATCTTATCCTGCGCAACAACCTCAGGCCGCGCCCACTTATACAGCGTCGGCATGAACGAGAGGATGGGCAACAACATCACCGCAACCAGCGGCAACGTGCGCGTCGAAGCTTCGAGCAAACGCCGCATCACCATGCCCCACTGGCCGCCCACGAGATGGTGAACCATCAGCAGCGCCAGCGAACCGAGCGGGAGGCCCACAGTCAGCAGATATCCCGTCAGGTAACTGCGGATGAACTGGTCCGGATTCGACATCCAGCCAAAGACGCACAGCAGTGCACCCACGCCGAAGGCGCCGAGGCCGATCTGCTCCACTTTATTGAGATTCGGTTGTGCACTAGCGTGGGAACTCATTGTCCTGCAGCCTCCAGCCGCGCCCGTTCGGCGGGCGGAACATCGTCAATCGTAGCCGCACGGCTCAATTGCAGCGCGCGGACGGAGGCGACAATCGCCCAGCGGTCGTTCACCGGAATGCGCGACGCATAGCTCGGCATTACGCCAAAACCGTTCGACATGACGTCAAAGAAGTATCCGACCGGTTGTTTGTGCATCTTGTCGGAGTGATAGGTCGGCGGATGTTTCAGACCGCGCTGCACCACCATGCCCTCACCGTCGCCGCCGATGCCGTGACACGGCGAGCAGAAAATGTTGAAACGTTGCTGGCCGCGTTCGAGCAGAGCCTTATCGACCTTCATCGGAATTTCAGTGACAAAGTCTTTGCTGTCACGGGCAACCTTGCCGTAGTAAAGCGGAATATCGTTCTTGAGGTAGCCCCGGGCTACCGTGCCTTCCACTACCGGGCGCGACGCCCGGCCATCGGGGAAGAAGTTGGATGCTCCCAGCGGACGATACTTCGGCTGATCGTGCATGTCCTGACGGCAGCCTGTGGCAAGCGCCGCGGCGCCAAGCAGTGCCGCGACCGTAAGGGAGCGGAGCGAGTGATTACGCATCGACTTCCATCACCTCCGCCGAATGTTTCGAAAGAAACTCACGCGTGGCGGCCGCATCAAACTTCGGGTCCGTCGCCTCGATGCATAGGAAGAAGCGGTCCTGCGAGGCGCGCTTGAAGCGCTCTACGTTGAACACCGGATGGTACGGTTGCGGCAGCCCGTTCAACGCGATCATGCCGAATACCGCGGTCAGCGCCGCGCACAGCACCGTCGTCTCAAACGTGATGGGGACATAGGCAGGCCACGAGTACATCGGCTTGCCCGCTACGTTCATCGGATACGCCACCAGAGTGATCCAGCACATCAGCGCGAATCCGCCGATGCAACCGGCGATTCCGCCGCAAAGCACAAGCGTCGAAATCTTGGTCGGCGCCTGGCCCAAGGCCTCGCTCAAACCATGAATCG
>CAYUZM010000652.1:0-4228 GCA_964449665.1 uncultured Solibacteraceae bacterium | reverse complement strand
TACCTGGTGAGCAAGTTCAACAAGATGCTTGCCGTCAGCAACAAAGAGACCGACGCGCTTCTGAACGAACCGGACAAAGCCGCGGTGGCAACGTTGGAAGCGGACGTAGCGGCCGCCGAAGCGCGAAAGACGAAGATGGAAAAGATCCAGGCGCTTTGGGATGTGGGCACGCCGCCGTCGATTCGTCTGCTGCAGCGCGGCAGCGCGGACGCGCCCGGGCCGCGGGTGACGCCGGGATTTCTCGAAGTTCTCAGCGATCCGGGAAAAACGGATGCGGCCAGGCCCGCGCAGGCGCAAGGGGCGACGTCGGGCACGCGACTGGCGTTCGCACAGTGGCTCGTGAGTCCCGGACATCCGCTTACCGCGCGTGTGATTGTGAATCGCATCTGGCAAGGTCATTTCGGCGCCGGGCTCGTGGCGACGCCGGATAATTTCGGAACGTCAGGCGCGTCGCCGTCGCACCCGGAACTTCTCGACTACCTCGCCGTCGATTTCGTGAAGAACGGCTGGAGCGCCAAGCGTCTGCATAAGCTCATCATGATGTCGACCGCTTACCGTCAATCGGCATTACAAGGCAGCCAGCCGTGGATCGAACACGCCCGCGCGATCGATCCGGGAAACACGCTCCTGTGGCGCATGAATCTGCGGCGGCTCGATGCCGAAACGCTTCGCGATTCGGTGATCGCGGTTTCGGGCAAACTCGATACGGCGATGGGCGGCGCGCCAATTCAACTTGAGATGAAAGAGGACGGCCTGCAGGTGGTTTCATCGAAAGAGCCCGAGAACGCAAAGTGGCGGCGGAGCGTCTATCTCACTTCGCGGCGCAACTATCCACTTTCGTTTTTGGGCGTGTTCGACTTCCCCAGCATCGACACCAATTGCGCACGGCGCGTTCCTTCCACGACGCCGCTGCAATCCCTCACGTTGCTGAATGACAGCTTCGTATGGGATGCCGCGTCCGCGTTTGCCGGCCGCGCAAAAGAGGACGTCGATGCGGCGTACCGGATCGCTCTCTCGCGGCGCCCTACGCAGCGGGAGCGTGAGTTGGCGGCGGAATACCTGAAGTCAATGCCATTCCAATCGCTCGCACAGACGCTGCTGATATCGAACGAATTCCTCTACGTCGACTGAGCACGCGATAGCGGGCGTTCGCGCGGTGCCTAGCGATTCAAGCCGGCAATCTCGTTTGGAATCTGGAAGAGCGTCTTCCCGGCCGTAACGTAGAGGACCTTGTTGCCGGCGCCGCCGAAGGCCGTGTTCGTGATCGTGTCTTCCGAAATGGGAATCATGCGCAGCAGCTTGCCCTGCGGCGAGATCACGTGCACGCCACACTTGGTGTCGAGCGTCTCATGCGTTCCGCGGCGGCGATGCAATCCGGCTGCGGCGTAGATATTGCCTTCTGTATCGATCGCCATTCCGTCGGCACTGCGGCCGGGATAGAAGTTGTAGTGCACGCGCGCATTGGAGAGTGTGCCCTCGGGCGAGAGATCGTAGGCCCGGACCGCACGTGTTCCGCCTTCGGTCTTATGAGCCTCGATGAGATAGAACGTCTTGTCGTCCGGCGAGACAACCAATCCGTTCGGCCATTCCGTGTTGGGGCCGGCAAGCAGCCGAACGATCTTGCCGTCCAAATCGATGCGATAGACGCCGGGAATTCCCGTCGCGCTTACCGCCTTCGCGGAGGCAACCGACGTCGCATCGGGTGCCGGATCGGTAAAGTAGAGGCGGCCCTTCGAGTCGATGGTGACGTCGTTCGGACCGTTAAATGTCTTGCCCTCGAACTGCGCGGCGATCACCTCCACCTTGCCCGTCTTCATGTCGGTTCGCGTGACGCGCGGCGTGGCGTGTTCGGCGTCGGAGCCCTCGCACGCAATGAGCCGCCCCTGGCCGTCGAAGAGCAGCCCGTTGGCGCGGTTGGAGTCGGCGCGAAAGACATCGTGCTTGCGCGTCTCCGGATTGAAGCGAAGAATCCGGTTGTTGGTGACGTCGGTGAAGTACATCATGCCATCCGGGCCCTGCGCGGGCCCCTCCGTGAACGCAACGATCGTGGCGACGGAAGCCTCGGGTTCCGCGGGCGGCGCCTCCGTTTGAGCGGCGGGCGGTTTACCAGCGCAAGAGATCAGAAGCAACAGGGCCGCGGACAGCAGGAGACGCATGGATATGGATACTATCATGCAGATGGCGCGATTACTCCTTCTCCTCGTTCCACTCCTTTGCTTCGCCAAGACACCGTGGGATATGCAGGCGCTCGCACGCGTTCCCTCCGTGCACGAGGTCCACACTGACGAGCAGGACGTGCGCGCGCTCTACTACGAGTCCGTTCCCTGGAAAGGCAAGCCGACCCGCGTGTTCGCCTACTATGGCGCACCGGCGGGCAAGCGTAACCTCCCTGCAATGGTGCTGGTTCACGGCGGCGGCGGAACCGCCTTTGCCGAGTGGGTTCGCATGTGGAACAAACGCGGCTATGCGGCGATCGCCATGGACACCGTGGGGACCGTGCCCGACAGGGCCGAAGCAGGAAAGGCTTGGTCGCCCTCACGCAAGCGCCACGAGTTTGGCGGGCCCGCCGGTTGGGGAGACTTCGCCAACGTCGATGCGCCGGCCGACGACCAGTGGAGCTACCACGCCGTGTCGGCCGTCATTCTGGCGCACTCACTCATCCGCTCCTTCCCCGAGGTGGATGCAAAGCGGGTCGGCCTGACGGGCATCTCCTGGGGTGGCTACCTTACGGGCATTGTTTCGGGCGTCGATTCCCGATTCCGGTTCGCCGCACCGGTCTACGGCTGTGGATACCTCGGTGAGGATTCGGCGTGGCTCAAGAACTTTGCCGAACTTGGACCGGCCCGCGCTGCGAAGTGGCTCTCTCTTTGGGATCCGTCGGTGTACCTGCCCGCCTCCGAGATGCCCATGTTGTGGGTCACAGGCACAAACGATTTCGCCTATCCCTTCCCCTCTCTGCGCAAATCGTACCGGCTTCCACGCGCGTCGCGCAAGTTGTCGATCCGTGTCCGCATGAAGCACAGCCATCCTGACGGGGCGCAACCGGAAGAGATCGCCGCTTTCGCTGACGCTTTGCTCAACAAGGGCACGCCCCTTGCGCGCATCACAAAGACAAGCGCGGATGCGGTTGCATACCGCGCTTCGGCACCCATCACAAGGGCCGAGTTGAACTACACCACCGATAGCGGACGTTGGCAAGACCGGAAGTGGGAAAGCATGCCCGCGACCCTCGATGCAAATGGTAAGCGAGCCACCACGGCCGTGCCGCCTGATGCCACCGCCTGGTACTTCAATTTGTTCGACGAACAGGGACGCGTCGTGAGTTCCGAGCATCGCCTTCGCGACGAGCCAGCGGTAACGATCGGCGGACGGTAGCGCGTCACCAGCAGTCCGATTGCACTCCAAGTCCAATTGGCGACGGCATCCCGAGCAGCCCTACTACGAGCCATGCCCTTCCCGGACGAATCACTCCGCGGCACCGCATCGATCGCTCCGCTGCCAAACACCGCGCCTCTTGCACCCCAACCAAGCTTCTCTCTATGCAATGGACTTGGAATCCCATCCATTCCGGCGCCCTGCAGTTATCACCAGGTCTTGAGTAAACACGGCGGCGCCGAAAACAACCTATTGCACCGCCAGATACCTGTGTGCCACATACTGCACGTGGCGCACCTGATCGTCCTTCCCCTCCACCTCCAGCAGCACCTGAAAATACGGACCTTTCTTCCCCCTCAGCCCGTTGGCCGGGTCCGCTGCCAACCGCCGGTCCAGGTCGGCCAAGTGCGACTCGCTAATCGCATATTGTGCCGCGCCATTAGTAGCCCACGAATGCATACCCGTCAGGTAGAGGAGCCGCGTCTCCGGTTCCTGCCCGGGGTACACGGTGAGCAAGCCGTGAACCGTATCCACACCGAAGCCCGATCTCGCCACATATCGCTTCTGCTCGCCAGCGATGGGATGAAGGTTGATCAGCGCCCCGCTGCCCGCCGGATCAAACTCAAAAGCAACCGGCAGCGTTCGATGATTGAGCAGCGTCTGAAATCGCATTGACGAAATGACGACGAGGTTCTTGCCCTGCAGATCGGATTTTCCAAGGAAGTGGGAATTCGCCGCCGTCACCTCCAATCCGAATCGATCGAGCCAGCGGCTCACGCGGGCTAGGCCCATTGACTCTCCGACACCCGTATAAACGTCCTCGTGCACCGTAAACCGCGTGCCCAACGCGGCC
>CAYUZM010000651.1:0-4228 GCA_964449665.1 uncultured Solibacteraceae bacterium | reverse complement strand
AGGATCAACGCGATCGCGATTATCGGCCCGCCGACTTCCTTCATCGCCTGGATCGTCGCCTCACGTGGAGACTTACCTTGCTCGATGTGATGCCCCACCGCTTCGACGACGATGATCGCGACGTCAACCACCAGTCCGATCGGCAGTACGAATGCGAATAACCACCACGTAGTTCTCGACAAACCAAGTAGGGGAAATAACGCGAACGTGCCGATAAGCGACACGGGAACCGCGATCAACATTTCCGACGTGTATGTTTCCGGCTTCAACTTCATCAACGGTTCGACGCGCATGGGCATTTGGGCGGTCTACGCGCGGCGGGTCACCATCGAGAACATTCAGGGCGACGGCAAGGCTGTAATCGCCGTGGGGAACGACGCCGACGACGAGTGTGAGCACGTCATCGTGCGCAACATCACCCGCACGGGAGTCTCCGCAACGGACTGGTACACAGCGGGCATTTTCAACACGCAACATTTCATACTCGACGGCGTGCTCTCGCCGTTCGCGGTGACCGGCGGCAATGCCATCGCTGTGGGCAGGGGCGCATACGGAACCATCACCAACGTCGTGGCCGATCAGAATGACAACCCCGGCGCGCCCTGCATCACGTTGGAGGATTCCAACCGCATCCAAGTCTCGAACTTCGTGCTGCGCAATTGCAGCTCGGGGGTGACGGCCTACTTCGGCAACGTCTCCTACATCGACAGCTACCACCTCATCGGGCCGGGCATCATCGAATCCAGCGACCGGGCGTTGAACATCTACACCCGCCAGAACACCATCACCGGCGTGAAGACGTTTGGCAACACTACCTCCCTGGTGATCAACTCCGACGCGCAATCGAACTATGCCATCGGAAACACCTTCATCGAAGGCACCATCACCGACACCGTGCCGCTGGCTGGTTCCTGGAAGTGGCAGGCCAACATCGGCCTTTTCGAAAACTACTACGCCGCCAATGTGGGCATCGGCCAAACGAACCCCGACTATCCGCTGGTGGTCGCTTCGAGCACTCAGGCCCGCGCGGCACTCCGCGGCGGCGTCTCGTCGGGCTCGCCGACTGAGCAAGGACAGTTCTTCTTCGGGGCCAATGTGCGCGGTGGGACGGAAGCCAACAAGATCATCGCCATGATTTCCGGCGTGTCGCTGGACAACACGGCGACGACTGCCGGCTACCTCGCTTTTGCCCCTCGGAACCTCAGCGATGCCCTGCCCTATAGCGTCTACATGCGCGAGTGGGGCGGCATCACGCTGTCGGGCAGCCTTGCGATACCGACCTGCAATTCTTCGACGCGAGGAACCATCTTCGGGACGTCGGGCGGCACCGGGGGGAAGCACACATGCCAGGTCTGCCGAAAGCACGCAACCGACGCATACCCCTGGAGGACGATCTCTTGCCCCTCGCGCAGCTCAAGGCACGAACCTTCCAGCGGCTCGATGCGTCCGCCGATGGCACCGGATACTACACCGTGCCCCACGTCGTCGCGGCGCTCAACGATGCGCTGCTGCTGTTCGTGTATCTGACGCTGTGCCTGGAAGAGACGCGCTCCCTGGAGCTTGCCCCAAACACCCGGTTCTATCGCCTGCTGGACCGCTGGAGCGACTTCATTCTGCCGCTGCGCGTGCGCCACACCAATCTGAACCCCGGCGACCAGGACGCGCTTTTCGATCAGGAGTTGTTCGATTCCTTCCTCTTCGGCGAGGGCAGCATTCCCGGCTGGGCGGCGAGTCTCATCACAAAGCTACGGCCTGCGCGGCTCCAGGATCTCCGCGCACTCAATCGCGCATGGATGACGGCGGCGGGAACGCCCGAGCGGTACGCCTTCGCCGGCGTCGATGTGATGACCTTCGACCGCATTCCTTCGACCGTGGGGCAGACGGTTTATATCACCATGGCGCGGACGGCCGCGCCGCTGGCGGCCGACGCCGACGCGCCCGAGATTCCCGCTTCGCACCATGAGGCGCTCATCGACTTCGCCGTGTTCTGGTTGCGCGCAAAAGAAGGCGGTTCGGAGTTCCTTTCCACGCTGGGCGGGTTGGCCCGCTTCTTCGATTCGGCCCGCCAGTTGGCCGCGTTCGTGCGCGCGCGATCGCTCGCGCTCCGCTACGACCATGTTCCTTCCGAATTGGAGCGGTACGACCTCTCTCGGCTGCTCAAAATTCGCACCGATCTTCCCCCGCACCGGAAGGAGGTTGCGCCATCGCTATCGAAGTAGATGCCGTCATCGCCGCCATTGTGCCGATGCTCAATTCGGACACGGCGGCGAACCTCACCCACTGGACGGAAACCGAGCTTTACGAGTTCGCCGATGAGAATTGGAAGCGCATCGCGCGGATGGCGGCTGTTTACGTGGACCGCGCCACAACCGAGAACGCGCCCGCCGACAGTGCGCATCCGCTCGCGGCTACCGACATCGCCGTGATTGATGTCGGTTGGGACGGCGTTGCCCTCTCGCCTTCGAACATGCGCGAGTTGGAAGCGCTCGACCAAAGCTGGGAAGCGGCCACCCCGGCTACGCCATCGCACTACGCCACCGACTTCCTGGGCTTCGGAACCGTGCGCCTGTACCCGCCACCCGCGAATACGGGAACGCTCGATCTCATCACCATCCAAACGCCGCCCGCCGTCTCGGCTGGTTCGCCCGACGTGCGGGCGCCGCTGCCGTTTTCCGTGTGGCTTCGCGCGCGGCTGCTGGTGGATGCGCGCGGGCGGGAAGGCGACGGCGCAATGCCCGAGGTCGCGCAGCGCCTGGGCGAGCTGGCCTCGATCTTCGAGCGGGCGACGGTCGCCTATTACGGGGGGTCGCAGTAGTGGCCTATAAGCGGCAGGAATACGAGATTCGCTTCGGCGGCGTGTCGCTGCTCGGCCCTGGCGACAAAATCGCCGGCGACGACGCGCTGCAGGTCCAGAACTTTCGCGTGGATCGCTACGGCCATCTGCGCGGGCGGAAGGGTTCCTCCACGGCGTCCGGTCAGTGCGCGTTCGCGAGCGGGTCGGCGGCCGAGATTCACACGGCCCGGTTTCTCCTGGGGCGGCGCTATTGGGGCTACGCCATTGGTGGCGCGGGGCGGTTGGAGCGGAACACGACGTTCATCGCCAGCGGCTTCGCCGACGTGCAGCCCATCGGCCTAGCTGCGATGCGGAATTGGGTCTGGATCATGAACCAGGCCGCAGGCAAACAGCTTCGCGACACTGGCACCGGAACGACGCTCTACCTCTGGCAGCCCGTCGCGCCGACGACAACGGCCATTGGCATCGGCGCCTTCGGCTCCGGCTCGATCAAAGGCAAGTACAAGTACTACGTCACCTACGGGACGGCGACGGCTCCAGGCGTCGAGGATTTCGAATCGAACCCCTCTCCAGCGACTTCGGAAGTGGACGCTACTGCGGGCGTGGACTACATCGGCCTCACCAACCTACCCGTGTCGGCGGACCCACAGGTGAACTGCCGGCACATCTACCGCATTGGAACGGGCGGCGGAAGCACTCTGAGCGCGGCCACCCGCGTGGCGACGATTTACAACAACGCTCTCACCACCCACGACGACTACCAGACGGACGTGGAGGTGGCGGCCGGATCGGGCGAGACGATTGCTGCGGGCCCGCCCCTTGTGAAGCAAGGCGCGGCCGTGTTGATGGAAACCGACCATGACCCGGCTCCGCTTGCCAATGGCGTCGTCGCCTATATGAACCGGCTCGTCGCATTTCGCGATTCGGTGAACCCGCGCCGGATCTACTACACGCCCGCCTTCAAGCCCTGGTACTTCCGTGGCTCGAACAACGGCACCGTGGGGGATTGGTTCGACGTTGACGACGACGTGGTGACAGTGACGGTGAAGCCCCGGATGCTCTACATCTACACCAAGAGCTCGATCTGGCGCGTCGTCGGGGACATCTCGGAGAATCCGCCCGAGCTGCAGCGCAGCGACTACGGAATCGTCGGCCCTCGCGCGGTCGCCTCGATGGGCCACACCGACCTGTTTCTCTCGAAAGAGGGGCTGTGCGAGTTCAACGGGGACTATGCGAAGCTCGTTTCCCCGAAGCTCGATCAAATCTTTCACGACGATGCCTTTTTCATTGCGCGCGGCGTCGCCATTCAACACAACCCGATGAGCGATAGCACGGCAAACCTTGCCACGGCCTCGCTCGCGGTTCGCTCTGGCCGCGTGTGGATGAGCTTCGTGGATACGGCCAGTGTGCGGCAGACCTGGCAGTACGAAGTGG
>CAYUZM010000650.1:0-4231 GCA_964449665.1 uncultured Solibacteraceae bacterium | reverse complement strand
CCCCTCGCTTACGATGGTTGTGGATGACTCCGGAGACCTCCGCCATCACCCGTTTGTTGGCGCAGTGCCGCGAAGGTGATCGGGCCGCCCTCGATGCCCTGGTTCCGCACGTCTATGAACAACTCCGCGCCATGGCCGAGCAGTGCTTCCGCCGCGAACGCGAAGGCCACACCCTGCGCGCCACCGCCCTGGTGCACGAAGCCTATCTCCGCCTGGCCGGCTCGGAGGTCGACTTCCAAAGCCGCGCCCACTTCTATGCCGTCGCTGCCCGCGTCATGCGCCGCATCCTCGTGGACCATGCCCGCATGCAGCAGCGCGACAAGCGCGGCGGGGGCGCGTGGAAAGTCTCGCTCGATGACGCGCTCGTCGTGGGCGAGCAACGGCCCGGCGTCGTCGTCGCCCTCGACGATGCGCTCCACCAGCTCGCCGCCATGGACAGCCGCAAAAGCGAGATCCTCGAAATGATCTACTTCGGCGGGCTCACCTACGAAGAAGCCGCCGCCGCCACCGGCGTCTCCGTTCCCACAGTGCAGCGCGACCTGCGCATGGCCAAGGCCTGGCTCTATCGCGAAATGACCGCCTCGCAATCCGGCGCCGCGCCCTCCGGCTCCGCGCCTTCCGGCGCCGCGCCCGCTTCCACGGAGGACCACTAACATGCCGCCCGGCAACGCGGGCATCGATCCCGCCCGCTGGCAGCGCGTCGAGGAGGTCTTCCAGGCCGCGCTCGACCTGGAAGGCGATGCGCGCGAACGCATGCTCGCCGAAACCTGCGCCGGAGACGCCCCGCTCTACCAGGCAGTCCACTCGCTGTTGCGCGCCAACGAGAGCGCCGGCGACATGATGCGCAACGCCATTCGCGATACCGCACGCGACGTCGTTTCCAGCGCCGAAATCGCCGAAGGCCAGCACATCGGCGCCTACCGCATCCTGCAGAAACTCGCCCGCGGCGGCATGGGCGCGGTTTATCTCGCCGAACGCGCCGACGGCCTCTACGACGCCCGCGTCGCCATCAAAGTCATCCGCCCCGAGTACGCCACCAGCGAATCGCTCTGGAACCGCTTCCGCGCCGAACAGCGCATCCTCGCCTCGCTGGCCCATCCCAACGTCGCCCGCATGCTCGACGCCGGCATCACCGAACAGCGCGCCCCCTACGTCGTCATGGAGTTCGTCGATGGCGAACTCCTGAACCGCTTCTGCCGCAAACGCGAACTCGGCCTGCGCGAACGCCTCGAACTCTTCCGCAAGGTCTGCGACGCCGTCTCCTACGCCCACCGCAACCTCGTCATCCACCGCGACATTAAGCCGCAGAATATCCTCGTCACCGCCGACGGTACGCCCAAGCTCCTCGATTTCGGCATCGCCAAGCTGCTGGAAGAAGGCGACACGCCCGCCGGCCTCACGCGCGTGGGCGAGCGCCTCATGACGCCCGAATACGCCAGCCCCGAAGCCATCCGCGGCGAACCCGCCACCACGCTCGTCGATGTCTTCGCCCTCGGCGTCGTTCTCTACGAACTGCTCACCGGCCGCCACCCCTTCATCCGCGAAAACCAGACGCAATGGGATCTCGAACAAACCATCGTTCGCGAAGACGCCCCGCCGCCCAGTTCCATCCCCGGTCCTCTCACCGCAGCCACCCGGCACGACCGCGCCGACCTCGACGCCATCGCCGCCAAAGCCATGCGCAAGGACGCCGCCGAACGCTACGCCTCCGTCGAAGCGCTTTCTGAAGACATCCGCCGCTTCCTCGCCGGCGAACCCGTCGAAGCCGCCCGCCAGTCGCAATGGTACGCACTCGGCAAATTCGTGCGGCGCAATAAGCTTACCGTCGGCGCCACCGCCATCCTTGTCGTCCTGCTCGCCGTCATTGCCGTCGGCATGAGCCTGCTCGCCGCACGCGTCACGCGCGAACGCGAAGTCGCTCTTCACGAACGCGGCCGGGCCCAACAGATCTCCCGCTTTCTCCGCAGCATGTTCGAAAACGCCGACCCCTTCGTCTCATCCGGAAAGAAGCTTTCCGCGCAAGACTTGATGGACCTCGGCGCCGCCCGCGTCCACAAAGAACTCGCCGCCCAGCCGGAAGTGCAGTCCGAACTGCTCGACACCATCGGTGCCGCCTACAAGAACCTCGGCGACTATGAACGCGCCGAAGCCACGATGATCGCCGCCATCGCCGCCCAGGAACGCGCCTTCGGAAAAGACAGCCCCGAGGAAAGCAACACGCTACGCCAACTCGCCGACCTGTACCGCCTTCGCGGCAAACTCGCCGATGCCGAAACCGCTCTCCGCCACGCCCTCGCCATTCAGCGCAAACGTCTCGCCCCAGACGACTCCCGCATCGCCCACACACTCAACAACCTCGGCCTCGTCGTCCAGGCGCAAGGCAAAACCGGCGAGGCCGAACGCATGTTCCGCCAGGCCGTCTCCATTGCCCTGCTCGACCCCGATCCCAAACAGGCCCGCGAAGTGCTCACCATGAAGAGCAACCTCGGCCAGGCGCTCGCCGAGAACGGCAAAGAGACCGAATCCATTCAGCTCCTTCGTGATGTCCTCGACCAGCGCCGCAAGACGCTCGGCGCCGATCACCCCCAGGTGGCCCGCAGCATGTACCGGCTCGCCAATCAACTGCGCCGCCAGAACCGCTTGGACGAGGCCGAAACGCTTGCCCGCAACGCCGTCGCCGACGCCCGCCGCATTGTCGGCGAATCCCACCCCGACGTGTTCAATTACCGCAACCTGCTTGCCACCATCCTGCAGGCCAAAGGTGAACGCGCCGCCGCCGAAGCCGAGTACGATTCGCTCATCGAAGGCGCTACCAAACGCCTTGGCCCCACGCACAGCGAGGTCGCCTACTACCGCATGAGCCGCGCTTCCTTGTGGGAGCAGACCGGCCGCCTCGCCCAGGCCGAAGCCGTCTACCACGAATCGCTCGACCTCCTCCGCCGCACCTTGGGCGAGGAAGCCCCGCGCACGCAACTCGCCATGGCCGGCGTCTACCGCGTCTCGGCGGCGCGCAAAAAGCCACTTCCCAAGGCCGGACGTTAGCGCCCCCGCCCCACGTGCCCCCCGCGCCCGCCTACTTCGCGCACACTGACCACCAGAACACCGCGCGCGACGACGAGGAGTTGTTGTCCATCAAACAGCGCCAACCCGATGGGTGGGTCGAGTCCGGCGACGACGAGTTGATCACGATATCCGATGCCGCGCTGTTGTTGTCGCGGTGCCCACACCCCCCTCCAGTCACGTACGGGTGTGTCGTCGGACAGTTCAGGACGAACGAAGCACGGCTTTCGCCCGACAGGCTGAAATCGTAGCGGATATGGGTGAGCAGACCGCTCAGCGTAGAAGGCCCGGCGGGCCCGGTGAGTCCCTGCGGCCCCTGCGGTCCCTGTACGCCCTGAATCCCTTGTAGCCCGGGCGTCCCGGCCGGCCCCTGCGGCCCGTTCAGCACCACGGTGATCACCGGCGCATGGCTCGTGCCCGTGCTCTCCTTGCTGTCGAAAAACGCGCCCGCGCCGCCCGAAGATGACAGGCTGATGCCAAACTCCGCCGTGCCCGGATTCGTAAGCCAGAACGCCACCAGCGCCGTCACGTCGATCACATAGTAGGTGTTCGCACTGGAAACGCCGAAGGATTGCACCGGCGCCGATATCGAAGGAGCGCTGGCAAAGCTGACCGCCGGCTCCTGCCACGGACCCAACGCGCGCGCCACCGAGATCGTGCCCGGCGTCACCACTCGATTCGCATACACGCGCAGCATCGCCTGCGCCACGCTCGCCGCCGTCGTCCCGGGCGGCAGCGCCGAAAGGTCGAAACGAACCAGCGACGACGCGGCGGCATCGGCCTGCAATTGCGGCAGCGCGCCGAAGTTCGACGCGGGCGTCGCCGAGCGCAGCGTCGCATCCGATATAGCCGGTAGCTCAATCGCCGGTGCGAGCCCAGCGCACGCCGCCAACGCAATCACCGGCAGCAGCCGCTTCATCGCCGCAACCCTTCGCCGCCGCGCCAGCGCCACCAACCCAAGCCCCGCGCCCAGCAACAACCCCGTCGCCGGTTCTGGCACGTCGCCATCATTCGGCTTCCCCTGCACTGGTCCTGAAATTTCAGCTGCCCAATCGCCCGTACGCCGCTCGCGGAAGATGTCCAGGAACGGCCCGCCCGTTAAGTTGCCCGAGCCCTGCTGCTTGGAGCCAGCCAGGAACGCCGGACCCAACGGATAGTTGCCCGATCGCGT
>CAYUZM010000649.1:0-4244 GCA_964449665.1 uncultured Solibacteraceae bacterium | reverse complement strand
GAGGGCATGGATCTGCAGCCGCAGTTGCGCGTCGCGCAGGAACAGGAAGGACAAGAAGCCCACTGCGCCCAGCATCAGCGCGATGGCATGGGTGTTGGCCTGGCCGATGCGGCGGGCGAGCGGTTGGAGCAGGAAGGGGGCGCCGAGAGCGGCGACGACATTATAGGTCGCGAACAATATGCCGACCCAGTTGGCCCCGGCATTATAGGCGGGGCTGGAGGGATCGCTTTGGGGGATGAACCAGAGGGCGCGCTGGCCGGGGGAGGGGGGGAAGGTCGGGGGCGCGGCGGCGGTGGGGGGCGGGTCCGCAACGGTGGGGGGCGCACAGGCTTCGACAGGCGGCGGGCAGACGGGGGAAGGGGCCGGTGTCTCGGATTCGGCCAGACGCAGGCTAAGTTGGCGCAGGCTTGCTCCGGAGAGCAACTCGCGTAGTTCCAGTTCGGCGCCGAGGCATTTGCGCGCCCAAGCCTTGAGGTCGGCGGCCATGAGGGAATCGAGGCCGAGGTCAAGGAGCGGGATGTCGGGTTCCGGGAGGGTGTCGAGGCCGAGGACGGTTGCCACCTGGTCGCCGAAGGTCGGGACGCGCCGGATCTCGTCGGTGGTTTCGGCGGTGGTGACGGTGGTGGTTTCGGCGGCGGATTCGCGCGGAGCTGGGGCGCCCTTTTGGGTCACAAGCGCGACGGGCGATGGCCCGTCCGCGACTCTAGCGGCATCGTCAAGAATCCAATAGCGCTGATGCTCGAACGGATATACGGGCAGTTCCAGCTTGGCTCCCCGGGTGGGAATTGCGGCTCCTGGCGCCGTGACTTCCGAGGCGTTGGACTCCGGGGATTTGGCCTCCGGGGTGGTGGCTTCCGAAGCGGGGCCCCCCGAAGCCGAATCAAGCTCCGTGCGGCGAACCGTGCGCGGTTCGGCGACGATTGCGGGCAGTGCGCGAAGCTTGCCGAGCGCCTCGTCGAGCGAGGATGCCTCGATCGTGCAGGCATGTTCCAGGCGGGCCCGTCCGGTTGCGGCCGTGTAGCAGACATCGGCCCAGTTCCAGTGCGGATGGCGTTCGATGTGCGATGCGTAGCGCCGCGCGATTTCGGCCAGCGCAGTGGGAGTTCGCGCGGAGAGCGTGAGCGCATAGCGGCCCGGCTCATGGCGGGACCGGGGGGAGGGGGGCGGAGCTTCGAGCACGGCATGGGCATTGATGCCGCTCAAGCCGAAGGAACTGACGCCGGCGATGCGGCGCGCCCATTCGGGCCACGGCGTGCGGGAGGTGGGGACACGCAATGGCAAGCGGTCCCAATCGAGGCGTGGATTGGGCGTTTCGAAATGGAGATGAGGGGGAATCTCGCCATGGGCGAGCGCGAGCGCCACCTTCAAGAGTCCGGCGATGCCCGCCGCCGCTTCGAGATGTCCGAGGTTGGTTTTGGCCGAGCCCACCAGGAGGGGCTCGGTGCGCGAACCGCCGAGCGCGCGGGCAATCGCCTGCAGTTCGATGGGATCGCCGAGGGGCGTTCCCGTACCATGCGCCTCGACGTAGGCAACCTCATGCGGCTCGACCGAGGCGGCTCCCAGTGCGCGCCGGATGAGCTTCTCCTGCGCGGGTCCGTTGGGCACCGTGAGTCCGGCGCTGGGTCCATCGTGATTGACGGCCGAGCCGCGAATAACGGCGAGTATCCGGTCGCCACGGGCGATGGCGTCGCGCAAGCGCACGAGCACGGCCACGCCGCAACCTTCGCCGCGCCCATAGCCGTCGGCGCGTGCGTCAAAGGTTTTGCAGCGGCCGTCGGCGGCGAGCGCGCGCATTTTCGAAAGGGCCACGTGCGTAACCGGATCGGCGATGACACTGGCCCCACCGGCCAGCGCCACGTCGCACTCGCCCGCACGCAATGCCTGGCAGGCCAGATGCACGGCGACGAGCGAGGCCGAGCAGGCGGTGGAGACGGTCATGGCCGGACCTTGCAGTCCGAGCAGATAGGCCACGCGGCCGGCGGCGAAGCTGGAATCGTTGCCGGTGAGCATGTAGGCATCGGCGTCGCGCGCGCGAATGCCGTGTACCTGCCGCAATCCATAGTCGCCGCCCATGATGCCGGTCCACACGCCCGTCGCCGTGCCGCTCAGCGAATCGGGGGCGATGCCCGCATTCTCGAGGGCCTGCCAGCTCACTTCGGCCAGGATGCGGTGCTGGGGATCGAGACGGCGGGCTTCGCGGGGGCTAATGCCGAAGAAGGCCGCGTCGAAGCCGTCGATGCGGTCCAGGAAGCCGCCGTGCCGGACGTGGCTTTTGCCGGGGGTTTCGGGATCGGGGTCGTAGAACGCTTCGGTGTTCCAGCGCCCTTCGGGGACGGGGCCGACAGCGTCCACTCCGTTGCGGAGCAGATTCCAGTAAGACTCGGGCGAATCTACGCAGGGCGAATTTGGGCCGCCGGGAAACCGGCAGCCCGCGCCGACGATGGCGATGGGCTCGGGTGCGCCACGACGCGCGGCTGCGAGTTGCGATTTCAAGGCGCGGATCTCGGCGAGCGCGGCGCGCATGAGATCGCCCGCGGCGCGCGGTTTCGGTTCAGTCCGCAAAGCTTTTCTCCGTGCCGAGTTCCAGTTCCAGAAGGCGCGCCAGTTCGTTTTCGTCGAGGGTGTCGAGGTCGGGCGCCGCCGCGCCGGCGGTCACCACACCTACCGCGGATTGCCCCTGCTCGGGCGCGGAAGGGGGCCACAACGCCGCGGCCAGCCACGCGGTCAGCGCATCGGCCGAGGGGTAGTCGAAGGCGGCGGTGGCGGGCAGGGCGATATCGAGCCCCGTTTGCAGGCGGTTGCGCAGTTCCACGGCCATAAGCGAATCCATGCCGAGATCGAAGAAGCGCTGGCGCGGGCCGATGTGCGTGGCGTCGCCCGAGCCGAGCACGGCGGCCAGTTCGGCAAGGACGTGGGCGGCAAGCATGGCGGTGCGTTCGCCGCCCGCGGCGGCATCGAGGGCGGGCCGGACCGATGCCCGCGCGGGCCGGGTTTCATGGCTTTGAGCGATGCCGTTGAACAGCGCCGGGATATCGCCCGCGAATGCTTCCAGAAAGCGAGACCACTCCACCGGGAAGACTCCGATTTGCGGGGGGCGCTCTGGCGCGGTGAGCAGCGCCTCCAAAACCTCAAGCCCCGCGTCGGGCGCGATGGGGGTGACGCCGCGCGCGGCCATACGCCGCCGCACGGTTTCGTTCGACGCCATGCCGCCCTCGTCCCATGCGCCCCAGTTGACGCTGACGGCGGGCAGGCTGAGAGCGCGGCGGTGGCGGGCGAGCGCATCGAGGTAGGCGTTGGCGGCGGCGTAGTTTCCCTGCCCCGGCGAACCCACGAGCGAAGCAGCCGAGGAATAGAGCACGAACCAGTCGAGCGCCATGTCTTGCGTGTGAACGTGCAGATTCCATGCGCCGTTGACCTTGGGTTCCATGACTCGCGCGAGGCGGGCGGGAGTGAGTTCCGTGAGGGGAGCGTCGTCGAGCACGCCGGCCGAATGGATGACGCCGCGCAGGGGAGGCAGCCCGGCGAGGGTATCGCGGAAGAGATGCTGGACGGCGGCGGCATCGGCGAGATCGCATGCGGCGGCAGTGATGGTGACGCCCGGACGTTCGAGCGCAGCCAAATCCGCCTCGCGTCCGCTTGCGCCCGAGCGTCCCGTCAAAACAAGACTACACGCTCCTAATTCGATCAGGCGGGTAGCGGTGAGCAGTCCGAGCGCGCCGAAGCCGCCGGTGATGAGGTAGGTGGCATCGGGCCTGACGGCCGGTCCGGGGGCGGTTGCGAGGGTTGCGGTTTTCAGGCGGAGAGCGAAGCGCTCATCGGCGCGCCATTCGATGCGGCGTTCGGGATCGTTGGCCGCGAGTTCGCCCTCGATGCGCGGATCATCGGCGCTGGGGGAGTCGAGTTCGACATAGGTGCAACGCAGCGCGGGGTGCTCGCGGTCCACCGTGAGGGCGAGGCCAGAGAGGGGGGCGTGGTCGAGGTTGCCGCGTTCGCCAAGGATCCAGAGCCGGGGGGAGGAGGTGGAGCGCGCGATGGCGGCGGCGAGCGCAAGTGCTTGGGTGCAGGCGCTGGGATCGCGCGGGGCGCGGAAGACGACATGCTCGTGTGGGAAGTGTGCGGGAATCGGGCGTGATGCGTCGAGGAACTGGCGCCTTGGGGTGGTCTGTGCGAGCACGGGGTGACCGGGCGCGGGCTGGCTGGTTGCGTGACGGGCCGGCGCGGCGTGGCCGGGGGACGGCTGTGTT
>CAYUZM010000648.1:0-4249 GCA_964449665.1 uncultured Solibacteraceae bacterium | reverse complement strand
GTGATACTCCGGATGAAATACCTCGAACACCGGGTTCAAGAGAATCACCGTCCCGCCCTTGCGCACCAGCGGCTGATTGTAGAACCAGTTGAATACGTAGCCCAACACATCGCTCAACACCAGCACCGGATTGATGCGCGCGTCGATTGCATACGGGCTCAAATCCGGCAGCCCGAACACCAGCGTGTCGTACTGCTTCGGCACGTTCACGGTCAACTGCCGCTTCAGCGCGGTCACCGTCTTGGGATGCACGCCGTCGATGGTCCCCGCATTGATCTCCATCGGCGAGTTGTCGCCCGGCACCGACGTGAAAATTTTCCTACGCACCGGCTCCGGTGTAATCATCATGCTCAGCGGCGTAATCTTCTTCACCGCCAGTTGAATCGCATTGCACTCGTTGTCGGGAATCCCCAGATGATTCATGTGCGCCGGATACGTTGCGTTGTTCATCGCCGCTTCCAGCACCATGATCTTGGCGTGCTTGCTCACCACGCGCGAAATGCGCTCGATCGATTCGTGCATATGCGAACCGTCCGGTTGCATCACATGCGGAACGTCTTTGGTCATGTGCGGCGAATGGTGCGCGGCGATCGTCTTATACGTCCCCAGCCCCACCGCCACGCTCTTGTGCCCACCATTCAACGGAATCTGCACCGAGTCCAAATAGATAACGAGATCCGCCTCCACGGCGTAGCGCGACACCTCAACCGGCTCGCCCTTTTCGGTCTCACCCAGGTAAGCCAGCTCGTCTGGCGCCTCGGCGTCGAAGTTCTGCAACTGCGTCGGGTAGAACTCGCTCATCACCCGTTCGCCCACCATGAACTCCAACTCGTGCCGCTTCATTTTGCGATGCAGCGCCACCGCGCACATCAACCGGATGTTTGCCTTGTTCACGCCCGCTTCATACAGCATCGGCAGCAGCGCTTCCAGCATCAACTGCCGGATGTCCGGCCTTTTCGAAGGCGGAAACGGCTGGCAGTTGTCGTCGAAGCAAACCAGGATCTTCGAATTCCCGTCCACCATCGATTTCAGCGGCGGCATGTCCACGGGAGCCTCAAAGGCTTGCTTCACCGCGCCTGGAATCTGCGCCCGCGTCAGCCCGCCCTCCGGCCGCGGCGCATAGAGAATGTTCGATCCCTCGGGCAAACGCACATTGATCAGGTTGTTGCCTGAGTAGGTAAGGTAATTCATCGCCAACCGCTCAGTGTAACGTCCCTGAGCGGTCGCTTGCCTGCCGCACCGCGCCCGCCTGCCGCGCCGCGCCAAATTCCCTTCCAACCGCGTCACCCCGCTCGCCATCGCGCCCATCTACCGGCGGAAGCCGAGCCTCACGCTCTCCGCCATGCGCCGCCGGTGGCGATTGAACGAGAATCGTAACGAATGAAGCGTGGCGCGGCAATTGCAATCTGGGCGGTCTTGGCCGGCGGCGCACAGGTGCGCATCCAACCGTTTGAGTCCGTGGATTTTGCGTTCGTCCACGACGGTTCCAAGGTCTCGCGGAAGTACCTGCCGGAGTCCGTGGCGGGAGGCGTGGCGCTCGTGGACTACGACGGCGACGGCTTGCTCGACGTGTACTTCGTCAACGGCGCCGCCGTGCGCGATCCCATGCCGAAGGGAGCGCGGGCGGACAAGAGCGCGGCGAAGTACTGGAATCGGCTCTTCCGGAATTTGGGCGATGGAAAATTCGAAGACGTCACCGAACGCGCGGGCGTGAAGGGCTCGTTCTACGGCATGGGCGCGGCGGCGGCGGATTTTGACAACGACGGCGACGTGGATCTGTATGTCACCGGCTTCGGCGGCAACGAGTTGTTTCGCAACCGCGGCGATGGGACGTTCGAGGAGATCGGAATGGCGGCGGGCGTCCGAGGCGGCGGATGGTCCACTGGTGCGGCATGGGCGGATATCGATGGGGATGGCCTCCTGGATCTCGCCGTGGCGCGCTATTTGCACTGGGACTATGAGCCCGATGAGTGGTGCGGACCCCGCCAGGCCGAGCTACGAAGCTACTGCAATCCGGAGCGATATCTCCCGCAGACGCATCTTCTCTTTCGCAATCTGGGCGGCGCGAAGTTCGCCGACGTGAGCAAAGAATCTGGATTTGGCGGCGCCCCCGGGCGTGGCCTCGGCGTGGCTGTGGCCGATTACGATGGCGACGGGCGCATCGACATCGCAGTGGCCAACGACGCCGCGCCGCAGCAGTTGTTTCGCAACACCGGAAACGGGCGATGGAACGAGGTTGGCTTCGATGCAAACGTGGCCTATGACGACAACGGGCGCGTCTTCAGCGGAATGGGAATCGACTGGGGTGATGTCGATGGAGATGGCCATGACGAGTTGGCCGTGAACGCCCTCGCGCAGCAGAGGTACGCGTTGTTTCGGCCGGCGGGCGGGGTGTTCGAGTACGCCTCGGCGGAGACCGGCGTCGCGGCGTTGTCGCGTAATCATTCCGGGTGGGGCATGAAGTTTGCCGACATGGACAACGACGGGCGCCTGGATCTGGTGACGGCGCAAGGGCACGTGATGGACAACATCGAGCGAACCCAACCGGCCGTAAAATACCGCGAGCCGATGGCCTTGTGGCGCAATGTGGGCGGCAGATTCGTGGACGCCAGCGTGGGGGCCGGAGAGGCATGGTTGAAAGCGCGCGCGGCGCGCGGAGCGGCATTTGGGGACTTGGACAACGACGGGCTGATGGATGTCGTCGTAGCCGCGCAAGGCGAGAAGGCGGTGCTGTTCCGGAACCGGAGCGCGGGCCATCACTGGCTGCTGGTGAAGCTGGTGGGAACCGCGAGCAATCGCGATGGAATCGGCGCGCGTGTCCGCGTGAAAACGGCGGCCGGCGAACAGTGGCGGACCGTGTCGACGGCGGGAAGCTACCTCGCCTCGAACGATCCACGGGCGCACTTTGGGCTGGGAGGAGCGGCGGTGGTGGAAGTCGTCGAAGTGGTCTGGCCGAGCGGGCGGCGGGGAACGCTCACGGGCGTGAAGGCGGACCAGGTGTTGACGCTGCGCGAGCCTTCAGCGCCTTGAAGGCGTCAAGGTGAGTTTGCGCTTCGGCGTTGCGGCCCAGGCGGCGGAGGGCATGCCCGAGCTGGAAGCGGGCTTCGGCGTGCGTGGGTTCGAGTTCGACGGCGCGGCTGAGCCAGCGGAGCGATTGTTCGTCGCGGTGGAGTTTCACCAGGGCCGCGCCAGTGAGGTAGGCGTTGCGCGCGGATTGGGGATTGCGCGCGGCGGCTTCGGCGGCGAGTTGAAACGCTTTCTCGAACTGGTCGCGCTTGAGGAAGAACTCGGCGGTGTTGGCGTAGGCCCAGTCGTAATCGCGATGCGCGTCTTTCACCAGGTCAAGCGCGCGGAAGAAGTGCTTCAGGGCGAGAGCGTCCTGTTGGAGAAGGTCGTAGCAAAGGGCGAGGTTGTCGTGGGCGCGGTAGTTGGCAGGCTCGAATTCCGTAAGCCGCGAGAGATGGATGACGGCCTCGGGATAGCGGCCCTGCGAGTAATAGAGGCGGCCAAGGGAGTAGAGCGCGGCGGAATCGCGCGGGGAGTGGACCACCGCCTCGCGCAGCAGCGATTCGGCGGCTGGCTCGTCGCCAAGTAGGATGCGGGTTTGAGCGAGGGGGACGAGTATGGCGGCGCGATTCGGGCAATAGGAAAGGGCCCTCTCAAATGCCTTGGCGGCGTCTGAGAAGGCCCTTCGTTCCGAGGCCGTTCGTGCATCTTGAAGAGCCTGCTCGCACGGACCGCTTGCAAGTTGCAGAGCGGCGGCGGCGAGCAGGATCACGACCTCATTCTAGTTCGCCGAACCGTTAGAAACCGAACCGGAGTGCGAGTTCGATGTTGCGCGGCCCAAGCTGCTGGCCGGTGAACTGGCCGAAGAACGGGCTGGTGATGTTGGTGTTCAAGCCGCCGATGCCATGGCGGTTGAAGGGGTTCTGGAACGTGCCACGCAGTTCAAAGTTCTTGAACTCGTCAATCTTGAACACCTTTTGAATGCTCAGATCTTCGGAGACCAGGTGGCGGTCACGGATGTTGGGCAGGTACGGCCCAACCGTCCCCAGGCGCTGGACGATATTCTGTCCACCAGCGAAGACCGGGGGATTGGTGAACGCGTTGCGATTGAGATACGTGCTGGCGCCCGCGATGCCGCGGAAATTGATTACGGGCTCGGCGCCAGTGGTGATGCTCTGCCCGGCGACATAGTCGGGGCGGACCGCGTTGCCCGTTGGCAGGTTGATGCCGCCGGTGCTGATGG